>DOTA01000444.1 GCA_003513015.1 Chloroflexota bacterium | reverse complement strand
GTGGCGTAACCCCAACCGCCCTTGTAGAGTGCTCTGACAATGCCGCCCACAGTGCGCGATGAGCCAATTTGATCGAGTTCAGGCCCGCGAAAGGTAACCTGGGAACTTGTTTTGTCTTCAATGCGGATATCGGCATAATCAACGTCATGTGTTTTTAATGCTTCAGCTAAACGGTCTTGCATGTTGTTCCTCCTAAATTCCACTTTTATGTTGAAAGAACCACTCTTCTTGATTATATACTGAATCTAGCATCCCCTTGAAAAAATATGAATTAGCAATCTGTTTTCAGAGTACAATCTGTCCACCATGTAACAAACGAGGAGGTATCATGAGTGATTACATAATCGAAACAAGTGGATTATCTGTATACTACGGAAAACATCGCGGCATCCTTGATGTAGATTTGCAAGTCGAGCGCGGTGAGGTCTTTGGTTTTCTTGGCCCGAATGGCGCTGGGAAAACCACTACCCAACGTGTACTCATGGATGTTATTCGCCCCACGCGTGGCAAAGCGCATATCTTTGGGCGAGATTGCCAAAAAGAAGGCGTTGCTATCCGTGAGCGCATTGGTTACTTGCCCGGAGAATTGAACCTGTACGGCGAAATGCGGGCCGAAGAATTCTTCAAAATGTTTGCATCTTTGCAGAAGAATAGCCCCGATCCGCTGTATTGGCGTTCTTTAGCGGAACGGTTGGATTTGGACACCAAACGCCGCATCCGTCAATTTTCGCGCGGTAACAAACAAAAAGTCGGCATTGTAATGGCTTTTATGAACAAGCCCGACCTCCTGATTTTGGATGAGCCCACCAGCGGACTGGATCCTTTGGTGCAACAAACCGTACTGGAACTGGTGCGGGAGGCTAATCAGGCTGGTTCCACGGTCTTTTTTTCTACACACATCTTGCCAGAAGCGCAAGATGTGTGTGATCGTGTAGGCATCATCCGTAATGGGCAATTGGTTGCCACCGAACGCGTTGAAGATTTGACCACCCAGCATTTCAAGCGCATTCGCTTCAATTTTGTTACTACGCCCTTACCAGATGCTGTTGCTGAAGATGGCGTAATTGAAATCAGCCGGGATGAACAGGGTATTACCTTGGAAATTCACAGTCATCTGGACCAGGTTATGCAAAAAATGGCATCCTTTGGTATCACCGATATCGAAACCATCCCCGTTAGCCTGGAAGAAATCTTCCTGGCATACTACGGCAAAGAAAATGGAGGCACCCATGTTTAGACTCTTTTTACAGGAATTGCGTTTTCGTCGTATTGCCATCATCGGCTGGGGATTGGGGTTGTGCTTTTTCCCGGTGGTTTATGTCGGTTTATATCCCTCCTTTGCGGATCAGATGGCTGGTTTTCAGGAGATCTTGGATTTGGCCTTCTATCAGGCCATGGGCATCAGTATGGGTTCATTTGAAGATTATATGGCCTCCACAGTGACGAATTTGGTGCCACTGATCTTGTGTATTTTTGCTGTGGCCAATGGGACAGGCACGTTGGCTGGCGAAGAAGATGAAGGCCGATTGGAGTTGATTGTTACGCTGCCTACCCCGCGCTGGCAGATTGTGGCAGTCAAAGCCGCCGCTCTGGTGCTTGCTCTGCTCATTATCCTTTCGATTGTTGCGGCTGGCGCCGCCCTGACCCTGCAAGTGATCAGTTCGCAAATCGACACAAATGTTACACCTAAGAATGTGTTCTTTAGCTTGTTGGGGGCATTACCGTTAGTTTTGGCGGTGGGTATGATCAGCCTCTTTCTGGGAGCCTTCAGTCCCAGTCGCCGCGTCGCCTCAGTGATCTCCGCGGTCGTAGTTTTAGTCAGCTATTTGGGCAACAACCTCAGTGGCCTGATCGAATCACTCGAAAAGATCGGCCCCCTGTTCCTGTTTCACTACTACAAGGCCACTGGCGAAGCTTTAAAAAAAGGCCAATCTTTTGAAAATCTTCTAGCGCTGTCGATCATTACCCTGGTTGCTTTCGGGCTGGCAATGTTCTTCTTCCAGCGGCGCAACATCACCGTGGGAGCCTGGCCCTGGCAGCGGGCAGTGATTCAATCGTAATACTCCAATGCTAAATCATCGCCCCAGAATTCGTTCTGGGGCTTTTTTAAAATATCTGATGAAAGGAGCGCCTAAAGCCTGAGTAATCTATGGCGGTATAATGAAAATGCATCACGAGTTAGATGGTAATCCTGTTCACAGATATAAAAGGATATCAGGATGGAGAACTTAACAGGGAAGAATCTGGGCAAATATAAACTCGAAGAGCTCGTTGGTCGCGGGGGAATGGCTGACGTCTACAAAGGCTATCATCCAAATTTAAAACGCTATGTAGCAATCAAAGTTTTGCATCAACACCTAAACTTCAAAGAAGATTATCTGGAGCGGTTTAAGCGCGAAGCGGCTGCGGTGGCCCAGCTACGTCACTACAATATTGTGCAGGTCTACGATTTCGATTTTGAAGGTACTATCCCGTATATGGTGATGGAATTTATCGCTGGGGAAACCCTCGAGGATCGGCTGGTAACCAGAAGCGAGTTTCAATATGGATTATCTTTGAATGAAACCAATTCCATTTTCTTGCCACTGGCCGAGGCCATCAAATATGCACACTCGCAGGGGGTCATCCACCGTGATATTAAACCTTCTAACATTATGTTCACCTCAGATGGTCAAATTGTTCTGGCTGATTTTGGGATTGCCCATGTGATAGGAAACCCTGATTTTTCGCTTGACGATGCCTTTATTGGTACGCCTAAATTCATGTCACCTGAACAGTGCAATGGCGCGCCAGCGGATGCCCGCAGTGATATATACTCTCTCGGAATCCTCCTGTTTCTTTTACTCACAGGTGAGCCGCCATTTCGGGGCACTACTGTATCCGAATTTATTATGCATCACTTATACACGCTGCCTCCTCGGGCATCCGATTTCAATCCTGAAATCTCGGTTCAAATAGATGATGTCATTTGTAAAACATTGGAAAAATTACCGGAAGCGCGTTATCAGACCGTTGACGATTTGCTGCATGATTATTTGGAGGCCGCGGAAATCCAGGTTCGAATCCTTAAGGCCACCTGGGAGGCAGAGCCTGATTACGGTATCTTGGATGATTCCGTTAAACCATATATTGGCACCGATATTCTGGCCTCCCCCATGAAACAGGAACATACCCGGACACCTTTCCAGGCCCCGCGCGATATCTTGGATTTTGTAGGACGAAGTGCAGCCCTGGATGAATTGTCAGCCACGTTGCTCGGGGAACCTATTGCTAACCTGGTTTGCATTACGGGTATGGGTGGGGTTGGAAAATCTGCCCTGGCTACGCGCGTTGCGCACGCGTTTCACAGTCACTTCCCCGATGGTGTTCTGTGGGCCAACTTAGCCACCAGTGAACCCCTCGCCATTCTGGATAGTTGGGCCCATGCACTTGGCGTTGATTTAAGCCGATTGCCAGATTTCGAAAGCCGTGCCGCGGCGCTGAGAAGCATACTCAGCGACAAAAAAGTGATGCTGATCCTCGACGATATCCGTGATCCTGAAGATGCTCGGTTACTCTTACCCGGCGGATCGGGCTGCGTTTCTATCATGACTACCCGGAATCTTGATTTCCCGGTTGCGTTGGAAGCCTACGAAATACACCTTTTCGAGATGTCGATCTCGGAGTGTCGCCAAATCATGGCACAGATTGTAGGCCAGCCGCGCGTGGATGCGGAAGCGCAAACTGCCGAAGAAATAATCAATTTGCTTGGGGGTTTACCGCTTGCTGTCAAAATCGCCGCCCGGCGTTTGGCATCCCGACGGCGCTGGCGGTTGGAGGATTTGTTCATCCGTTTAAGTGATGAAAAGTCGCGCCTGGATGTACTGCGGATGAGTGATATCGCCGTGCGTTCATCAATCGCGATCAGTTGGGATGATTTGGATCGCGAACTTAAGCGCACCTTCTCGTTGGTCGCGGTTTTCGATGAGCGCCCCTTTAGTGCCTCGGCTATGGCTGCCATTGCCGGGATTGAGCGTTCCACAATGTGCGAACATCTGGACACCCTGGTTTCATATTCTCTGCTATTTGAACAGGGTGATCGACATTACCGGCAGCACACCTTGTTATCTGATTTTGCCCGCGAACAACTTGGTGATGATTCAGTCATTTTACGACGTATGGCGGAATTTTATTTGAGCTATGCCAATGAGTATTGCCATCAATTCCTGGCTTTGGAGCAGGAACAGGCCAATATTGCTGTTGGGATGCGGGTGGTTTACGAATGGGACCTCTGGGAAAAAACATTGGCATATGCCGAAGCACTCCACGAATTTTGGATTTCCCGTGGCTATTTTTCCACTGCCCGCCAGGGCTATCAGTGGGCCTGTGAGGCGGCGGAAAATTTGGCGGATCAAAGCAGGTTAGCTGATTATTTGTGTCGCTGGGGAGAAGCTTGCATCGAGCAAAATGATTATGATGAAGCGGAACAGCATTTGAATCGTTCTCGGCAGATCTTTGAATTTCTGCAGAATCGTACTGGTTTGGGAAAGGTTTTATATTTTCTTGGTCGGATTGGTGTGGAACGTGCGCAATATGTGGTTGCTGAAAGATTGCTGGGGGAAAGCCTGCGAATTCAGGAAGAAATTAGAAATGATATCGGGGTTGCTGATGTTTTATATCGTATAGCATATATTCGCTTCTATCAGGAGAACTTTGTTGATACCGAACGATATTTACAGCGAGCACTCAAGCTGCAAGAATCTCAATCTGAATGGCGTGGTGCAATCCGGACGTTAAGTTTCCTTGCCCAGTTGGAACTTCAACTAGAAAACCCAGATGATGCTCTAGGGTATGGTGATCGAGCGATGAAATTATGTGATGAATACCAGGAACAGTCTGAACGTGTTACTATCCTAGAAACAATTTCAGATATATATCGGTATCAAGGGGGATTTTCCAAAGCCCGTTTATATGCCTTGGAGAGCCTAGAGATTTCGAAAAACATTAATGATCGAAAGTCTCAGGCAAAGCTAAATTATAAACTTAGTCTGATTGAAATTGGTATGAAAAATCTTTCCCGGGCTTTAGATGCTGCCCAGGAAAGTCTAAAATTAACTTTGTCTATTCAAGATCGATGGGGGAGTGTGTTTGTTCTATGGCAATTGGGCAATATTCACCAACAGATGAATCAAATGCAATGGGCACACGAAGCCTGGGAAAGAGGCCTGAAAATATCCGAGACTTTCCCAGAGCATCCTATACGAGAGAAATTAGCCAAACTTCTTCAATAAACGGCCATACGATTAGGTAGTCCAGGGATTCGAAGGCCCCTCGGTTGTCCATCCATCCGCTTTAAATAACGGTAACCATTCTGGCCAATTAAATAAAGTTTGAGTAGGTGACCATTTGCCTACCCATTGATCTTTGAGTACCTCATAGTCTATGCAGCTAATCGGGTGTCTGTTTTGAGCATATGAAGTGGCACCAACCACCAATTCATTTTGTAATTCTGATAGATCAAGATCATAAGTTTCACTAGGAAACACGATTGCACTAAGTAAACCAAACAGTTCTTCCGGAGTAAATGCAGATGGGGAGTAGATGTTTTGGGTTTTGTCGATTATTTTTCCCCAAATTGTATTGCGATTTTCTTCCTGTATCGTAGAAAGGTATTTTTGAATTATATCCGTAACAAATATGCTCAACCTTTGGTTTAGGGTTTCGGGTGCAAATTGGTTTTTCGTTGAATTTATTCGTTTTAGTCTCTGGATTACTATTTCACGCTCAGCTTGATCCAATATCATCTTTGATAGAAATTTTTGGGGATTTATATCCAAAGATAATGTTATTTGATTCCAATAGCGGTTAGTTATTCGCTGGCTCAACTTCATTTCCCATAAATCATTAAGGCGTGTTTGCCATACATCTTCGGCGGCGATTGTATAGATATTGGGTCTGTACGCTGGGGTTGGGTGTTCGCCATCATCTTCCTCAAAGGTTTCTTGATTATTGCGGAGTTGATAGTCTTGCCAATCCAGGGCAATGAAAGGACCTGCGATTTGGCTTCCGTAGATATCAGCAAATAGTTCCTCTTGCCAATTGTATAGCGCTGACTCCAGGATAATCGCAGTATCTTTTGGACTGCCCGCATTTTTCCTTTCAACAATCTCTGCAAAAATAGGATTTTGGATCGAATCATCCACCAAGGATTGATTGCGGATTTTATTACCGTGCCAAAAAATATAATGCCCGACTTCGTGGGGAATGGCAAGCAAATCTTTCGCGCATGTAGCTGCTGTATAAGGAATCCCTATTAGTGCCACATCCGCATATGGGATTAACCGGATTAAGGGAGATTTATGAAAGTATGTAAATACTGCAGGTGTATTATTTTCTTCAGCCATTCCCAGCAAAGAATTCGCAGGTTTGAGCGCTTCGTTAGCCAAAAAATCGGCGATCTCGAGGAAATCACTGCTCGGATTTGTTGAACGGACTCTTTGTAATATCAAGCGTTCAAATACTTCTAAATCATAAGCTGCTTGGTTTAAGGTCACATGCATCACATGCTCAGGTGGAAATTCTGTAGATGAGCGAAAACCTCTTGAACCAAAAAAGCCATCATGCAAGAGAATAAAGTGTTGATCAACATAATTGATGTAGCATTGAATCAGATCTTTTAATTGCCCCTGAATCGAATCGTCGGACAAATTAGTTTGCAAATCTTTGGCTTGACTGATTAATGCTTTCTTTCTGCACTCCCAGATATCCATCGTGAAAATCCTCCATTCACCAATAAAATATGAAAATGTTTTACCAATGCGTTTATATGGAACAAATCCCTATTTGGGTTGTGATGAAAGGCAACGATGCAGGGGAGAACGGATAAAATTAACGACCAACCGATTGTGCCCCTCGATGAACCGTTAATGTGTAAAGATTATACACCAACTCAAACCAAAATCCATGACCGGGGTACTGTTTTAGGCCTGACACTGTGGGCACAAGTAGCATGCCCCGCCCAGGTAAGCGATCTTCACAATTTCGCTACCACATTTGACGCAGGGGGTTCCCGCGGTTTTGCTATCCATCAGGCGGAGGTAGCCACCTTTTTGCCCATACANNCCCGCTCCTTAGGGGCAATCTCCAGCGTCTTCCGTTTGGGGCTGATCCCGGCCTGGAAGAGAATATCTTGCACGATGGCATTGCCCAAGCCCGCAATGTGGTTTGGGGTTACAAATCCGGTTGCCACTAAGAATCCTTTAATCCCTTTGGATGTTTTTTCCGGATAGGTATCCAGCATCTCGTTGAAACGCTCAAGTGTGAATTCTGCGCTCAGGGGTTCCACCCCGGTTTCATCGTGGGGTTTTTCGCTAAATTGGGTTCGATCTAACAGCTTGACCCCGCCCCACATCTGCAAGGCATAGGTTAAAGCTGAGCCATCCTCGAATTCCCATCCGAGATGATAATTTTTAGGCAGTGCTTCACCCGGTGCGTGGTAAAGGATTTTACCGCCGGCATCCCACCAGCCCAATAGATAATTATCAAATTGCAGGTAAATTGAGCGGCCAAAGCTGCTGGCACCTGTCACAGTTAGGCCGGGTAAAACGGTTTCATATTCTTCGTCAGGACGGTTGAGCCACAAAAATTTATGGGTTTTGTTGCCCCTCCCAAATTTTGCAATGGTTTTCCCGGTCAGGATTTCGTTCATTTGTTTGGAAATGGTTTTGGCTTCCGGCATTTCAAGCATCAGATTCTCTCCAGGTTGACAAGCAGGTTAGGAACGAGTATAAGCAGACAGATTTTTCCGAGGAACAGGCTGTGAAACTTCTCTCGATCAGTGACAAACAATATCGCTTGCTTCACTCTCCTGGGGTGCGCGAGCGCTTTGGCGATGCCGATTTTGTGATTGGCTGCGGCGATTTGCCCTATTATTATCTTGAGTATATCTCCGAAACCTTGCGGGTGCCACTTTTTTATGTGCGCGGCAACCACAATTTCCCCGAAGAATTTTACCGGGCGGGAGCCTTAAAATCCCCGCGCGGCTGTTTAGATTTGCACCGCCGCCTCCGGCACTGGAATGGCATATTGCTGGCAGGGGTCGAAGGCAGCCTGCAATATAACAATCGGGGATATTACCAATCTACCCAATCCGAAATGTGGCTGCATGTCTTCAGCCTGGTTCCGGGGATGCTGCTCAACAAATGGCGCTATGGCCGTTATTTGGATATATTTGTCAGCCACGCGCCCCCCTGGGATATTCACGATGAAAAAGATCGCACGCATCAGGGCATCAAGGCCTTCCGCTGGCTGTTGCAAACCTTTCAGCCGCATTACCATTTTCATGGTCACATCCATGTTTATCAGCTCGATACGCAAACTGAAACCCAGTTTGGCAAGACTCTCATTATCAACACTTACGGATTTCGGGAAACCATGCTCGAATTATCGGCAAATCAAAACGGGCACCGGCGATTCGCGTAACACCTGGTCGAGCGGGCTGCCCAAAACCATCTCCAGCACTGGGGGTTTGCTGTAGGCACCCATAAAGATCAAATTACATTCATTTTCAGCCACGCTTTCTAAAATCGCATCAGCAATTCGACCCCTCTTTTCGATTAATGTAGCCGGAATTTGGCGCTCTCGCAAATAAAACCGGGCATAATTGACGGTTTTGGGCTTAATCCGGCCCGGTTCTGCTACCGTTAAAACATAGAGGGGCACCTCCCAGCGTCCCGCAAAATAAGCCGCGGCATACAGGGCCT
>DOTA01000327.1 GCA_003513015.1 Chloroflexota bacterium | reverse complement strand
ACCACGCCCCGCTTGGATGGCCGTAGTTTTGGCACCAATGTTATGGAAGCCACCTTGCTCGCCCTGATGGATAAACCCCAATCCGAAGTCATCCCCGCTGATTTTCTCGACCTCATCGAGCGCATCCCCCTGGAACCGAATATCGAAGTGCTTAACTAAAATTCAAACTTGGCCCAGATGTCAGAAATGTGCATTTGTAGGGGCAGCATTTATGCTGCCCCTACTCCATGAAATGTACACCGTTTTATCAAAAGAGCTTCTTGTTTTATCCTCGAAGTGCGGTTTTCATTCTTCCTAATGCTTCCGCCAACATCGAACGCGGGCAGCCAAAGTTCAGGCGCACAAAGCCCTCGCCGCCTTGCCCAAACCAGGCCCCATCATTGAGCATCACGCGCGCCTGCTCCTTGAAAAACTCGCTGGGCTTGCCCTCGATCCCGGCCTTCCGGCAATCAAGCCAGGCCAGGTAAGTGCCTTCGGGTTTGGCCATCGCTACGCCAGGGAGTTCGCGGGCTACAAAAGCGTGCGTGAAATCGCGGTTCGCCTCTAAATATCCCAGCAAAGCCTCCAGCCAGCCCTCGCCTTCGGCGTAAGCGGCCTGCATTGCCACCATCCCCAGCAAATTAACCCAGCCTGCCAGTCCCTTGCGTGCGCCCTCAAATTGTTTGCGCAGCTCCTTGTTGGGGATGATCGCCACCGAAGCTTCCAGCCCGGCAATGTTGAAGGTTTTGCTGGGCGCAATCAGCGTGATAGTTTGATCCGCAATTTCAGGAGATAGGCTGGAAATGGGGGTGTGCTTTTGCCCCGAGTAAACCAGATCGCTATGGATTTCATCCGAGCAAGTGATGATTTCGTTTCGCAGGCAGATTTCAGCCATCGCTTCCAGTTCATCTTTGCGAAAAACCCGCCCTGTAGGGTTTTGTGGGTTACACAACATGAAAATACGCGTCCGCCTGGAGATCGCTGCGTTAAAGGCCTCCAAATCGAGCGTGTACCGTCCATCTGCACCACATGGCAATTCCATTTCTTGCTGGACCAAATTGGCATTTTTCGCCACCCCGAAAAATGGCCCATACGTGGGGGTTTGCACCAACACGCCATCGCCGGGACGGGTTACCGCATGGGCTGCCAGGTTGAAACCCGTGACCACACCTGGGATCAGCACCAAAGCCTCGGGGTCCACCTCCCAGCCATGCCGCCGGGAAAGCCAATCCACTACGGATTCTTTGATCTCCTCCGGGGGCATAGGGTAACCAAAAACGCCATGATCCACGCGGGTGTGTAGGGCCGCCATCACGGCCGGCGGCGAGCGAAAATCCATATCGGCCACCCACATGGGTAGCACATCTTCAGCGGTGGCGCGCCATTTTGCGCTCTCGGTTGCGCGCCGGTTGGGGAGTTCATCAAAGTTGAAAGTCATGGTTTCCTCGTTTTTTCCTGATAGTCACTATAATTGCCCTCATATTCGCTTAAAGCCCAATCCTCCACCGCCCAAATATGATCCGCTACCCGGTCGAGAAAATAGCGATCGTGCGAAATCACCAGTACGGTGCCCTCGAAATCGGCCAGCGCCTCTTCGAGCACCTCCGCCGAGGGAATATCCAGGTTGTTCGTGGGTTCATCCAGCATCAAAAAGTTCGCGCCCGAAAGCATCAGCAACGCCATTTGCAGGCGGCTGCGTTCCCCGCCCGAGAGATTGCCCACCGGCCCGCGGGCCTGTTCGTAGCTGAATAGAAACTTGCCCAAAAAAGCCACCGCTTTTGATTCGGATACCGGTGTGGCATAACGGACGGTTTCGATCAGGGATTGGTCATAATCCAGGGTTTGATGTTCCTGCGCATAGTAACCGACCTTCACGCTCGGCCCCAGGGTGATTTCGCCGCCTGTGGGTTCTGCCTGCCCCAAAATCATGCGGAACAGCAACGATTTCCCCGAGCCGTTTGGCCCCACCAGCCCCACGCGCCACCCATGCCAGATGATGCCCTCCGCCCCTGTAAAAATAATGTTTTTGTTTAATTCCCCTCTCCCGAGGGGAGAGGGGCCAGGGGTGAGGGGAAACATCTTCTCCAACCCGGCAATCTCCAACACCTTATTGCTCCCCCGCCAGCCGGAGAGTTCCAACCCCATACGCTTGCGCTCCAACACGGGACGGTCGATTTTCTCCATGCGCTCGATCCGCTTGAGAATGTTTTGCCCGCGGCGAATGAATTTGACGTTATCATAGGTTCTGCCCCACATCAATAGTCGTTTGGCCGATTGCTCCAACCGGGTGACTTCTTTTTGCTGCACCTGAAACATTTGCTGCTGGCGCAATAACCGGGTTTGTTTTTCAAACGCGTATTCAGAATAGTTGCCGGGATACACTTCTAACCTGCCACCATCCAAATCGACAATCTCATCCGCGATCAAATCCAGCAAATAGCGGTCGTGCGAGACAATCACCACCGCGCCGGGGTAGTTGCGGATGAAGTTCGCCAGAAAATCTTTGCCCGCTAAATCCAGGTGATTATCCGGTTCGTCGAGCAGTAGCAACTTGGGCTGGGTGATGAGCAGTTTTGCCAGCCCTGCCAGTTTTTTTTGTCCCCCGGAGAGCACTTCAATGGTTAGAGAAAACTCCGTTTCTGTGAAACCTAGTTGCAGCAAAAGGGCGCGTACCTGGCCGTCAAACCCTGGCCCGCCCAACGCCGTGAATTCTTCCAGCAAGTGAGCTTGTCGGTCGAGCGCCCGCGCCAGCCGCTTTTCATCGCCGTAGACTTCCGGGTCCGCCAGCCGCGCTTCGATTTGCGCCAGTTCGGTTTCCACGCGGGCGAGTTCGCTATGCGCGCTGGTCACTTCGGCCCACAGGGTATTCTCAAGGTTCAGGTTAGGTTCCTGGGGTAGGTAGCCCACCGTCAGGCCGGGC
>DOTA01000116.1 GCA_003513015.1 Chloroflexota bacterium | reverse complement strand
CGCTTCGGTCCCCGGCAGTTTTACCGCTCAGGCGTAAGCCCGGTGGTGGGCACGCATGTTGGCCCAGGCACGATTGGCTTCGCCTTTTATGCAGACGATTGAAGTTACGCTATCTCTAACCACACATCGCACGCCCCACTCGCAAATTGCGCTTTGAGAAATAGCAGAATGCTCAATTTGCGACCGTGAAGGGTTATAATTCACTTGAACCCCATTCCCAAAGGAGTATTTATCCGTAATGAGCAACCATTTTTACATTCCCGAAAGCGCCATGGCGATTGTGGCGCACCCTGATGATATTGATTTTTCTTGTGTCGGCACGCTAGCGCGCTGGGCCAAAGCGGGAGCCCGCGTCAGCTATGTGCTTTGCACCAGCGGCGATGTCGGCATCGCGGACCCCGGTATGACGCGCGAGAAGGCCATTGAAATCCGCGAAGCTGAACAGAATGAAGCCGCCCGCATCGCCGGGGCCACTGAAGTGATCTACCTGCGCGAACGAGATGGCATGTTGGTCGCTACCCTGGAACTGCGCAAAAAACTGGTGCGCGAAATCCGCCGCTTCCGGCCCGAAGTCGTCATCACCAGCGATCCCACTCGGGTTTGGTCAGGCGACAGTTACATCAACCACCCCGATCACCGAGCAGCTTCTGCGGCGGCATTGGATGCGGTCTTCCCGGCCGCGGGACAGCCCAACCTATTCGAAGAAATCGCCGAGGAGGGCTTCAAGGCCCACAAGCCTCGCAAAGTCTATGTAACCACCTGGGATGAAGCCGATCTTTTCGTCAATATTGCAGAAACCATCGATATCAAAGTGGAAGCACTGCGCGCCCATAAGTCCCAAATGAATGGTTGGGACCCCGAGCCGCGCATCAAAGAGTGGGCGGCTACCCGCGCCAAAGGCAAAGAAATGGCTTACGCCGAGTGCTTCCGCGTGATCACCCTGGTTAGCGATGAAGATTGGGCGGCGCGCAAAGGCTGCGTGATTGATTGTGATGAGGAAGAAAGCGTTAACGAGTAACCCGGAATAGGGGATTTGAGCAGTTGCTCACTCCCCACATTCCACGATCCACTTTTTTAGGAGGCCACCATGCGTAAATCAGAAATCGTGTTTGGTTCCGTTATTTTAGGGGTGGGCGTGCTGTTGTTACTAGGCGCACTTTTCCATATTGATGTTTGGAGTTTGATCTGTCCGGCGGGTTTGATTGTGATCGGCGTGCTGCTAATCTACCGCACCCAGAAAGCACCCGATGGCGGAAATGTCAAAATTCGCTTTGTGGGCGACATGCGCCTGACTGGCAATTGGCACGTGCAAGCTGAGGAAACCTGGGGNNTCTGGATCAAGCCCGTGGCTTTCTTTAACCAGATCAAAATAGAACAAGTGAAAGGTGAAGCGTAGCGTTTATTCGGTCTCGGAATACTCGCTCACCCATTTTTTGGAGGTATGTATGGATTTTTTGGAACTCGTCAGTCAACGCGGCTCGATCCGCGGCTATAAAAATGATCCCGTAGAAGATGAGAAACTGCAAGTCGTGCTCGAAGCGGCTCGGCTGGCCCCCACCGCTCACAATAATCAACCCTTTCGGCTGATCGTGATCCGCACTGCCGGGCGCGAGGCTGAACTCAGCCAAATTTATGGGCGTCCCTGGTTCACACAGGCTCCCTACCTGATCTGCTTGGTGGGTTTGCCCGCCGACGGCTGGATACGCGCTGAGGATGGTAAGAATTATTTCGAGGTGGATGTGGCTATTGCCATGGATCACCTGATTTTAGCGGCCACCAGCCTGGGGCTGGGAACCTGCTGGGTGGCGGCCTTCAACCCCGAAGCAGCGCGGCGCGTCCTCGGCTTGCCGGGAGAAGTGATCCCGATGGTGTTCACACCCTTAGGGTATCCCGACAAAGAATCCCGCGAGAAAACCCGTAAATGTCTCGATGAGCTGGTGCATTACGAAAAGTGGTGAGAGGAGCATGCCATGATCCAGATTGGCGACAGCGCTTCGCTTAGCAAAACCTTCACCGAAAAGGATGTGCTGGCCTTCGCAGAAATCTCCGGCGATCAGAACCCCGTGCATCTCGATGCCGATTTTGCCGCTAGTACGCCTTTCAAGAAGCAACTGGTGCATGGGATGCTCACAGCCGGGCTGATTTCGGCGGTGCTGGGGATGAAACTCCCCGGCCCGGGCAGCATTTACCTGAAGCAAGAGCTCAACTTCAAAGCACCGGTCTTCTTTGGGGATACGATAACCGCCACGGTCACTGTAACCAAAGCACGGGAAGACAAACCAATTGTAACGCTGAAAACGGTCTGTACGAATCAGGATGAGGTCGTGGTCATTGAAGGGGAAGCGGTGCTGCTAATTCAGCGTTGAGAGGGGAAGTCGTGAGTCGTTAGCAAAAATCCTTTTACAGGCACCATTCCCAACTACTCTACCAATGCAAAAACGTTCTTATTCCCTTTGGTTGGCCCGGCTGCTGATCGGGTTGGTGTTGTTCATCAATGTGCAGAGCGCACTGGTGTTCTTCATCCGTCCAACGGGGTTTGCCCCGGCTTATGAATTAAGCGGCGTTTCGGGGATTGCCGCGATCCGGGGATTCGCGGTGCTGTTTTTGATGTGGAATGTGCCTTACGCGGTAGCGCTGATCAACCCCTTGAAGTTTCGCGTTTCGTTGTACGAGGCCATTGCTATGCAAAGCATTGGATTGGTGGGTGAATCCATTATAGTTTGGGGACTGCCTGCCGGTCATGAAGTTTTGCAGGCTTCGCTTTTACGCTTTATTCTTTTTGATGGAGCCGGGTTGTTGGCGTTAATCGTTGCTGCGGGGGTTACTAAACTGATCCATAAAAACAGCCCATAGATTCTTAAGACCACGAAAACGATTGTCAATTGTGATTGAAAACATCGCTAATCCAGGTGAAAATACTCTTCCAATTCAACAAAGGTTTCATCGGGGCGGGCCTGAGCATCTACGAAAGGTGACATAAATTCTTGCCAGCGCATATTAATTTCTTTGGCAGCCATTTTCGCCTGAGCCGCGGCGAGGCTTTCATCGGTTTCGAAATAGCCAAAGATCAAGCCATCCGGGCGTACGAAGAGTGAGTAATTATGCCAGCCGGTTTCACGCAAAGCCTCCAACATTTCAGGCCAGACTTGTTTGTGACGCTCCTTGTATTCAGCAAGCCGATCTGGCCGCACTTTGAATTGAAATCCTACTCGTTTCATGGTTTGCTCCTGACGAATTTAGCCAAGCAATAATTCGCGGCTGATCCAAAATTCAGATTCAAGCCCTTCGGCGGAGTTTGGCCCCATCCAAACTTTGAACTGGCCCGGCTCGACAACATAACGCAGTTCCGCATCGTAAAAGCCTAAACTTGAATGCGTTAGCTCAAAGGTCACTTTGCGGGTTTCGCCAGGGGCCAGCAAAATCTTCTGAAAACCTTTCAGTTCTTTTACCGGACGCACGCGGCTGGCAACCGGATCAGCCAAATATAGCTGAACCACCTCCTCGCCAGACAGTCCCCCCGTATTCGTCACATTCGCGCGAATGGTGATTTTCGCAGCATCCACCTCGACATCCAAATCAGCATAAGCAAAGGTGGTGTAACTCAGGCCAAAGCCAAAGGGATAGAGCGGTGTCACCGGGCCATCAATATACTTCGAGGTGAACCAGAAATCCCCCGCGGGGCGGCCGGTGTTGGGGTGATTGTAGTAAATCGGCGTTTGGCCCACGGCATAGGGGAAAGTGGCCGCCAGTTTGCCGCTGGGATTGTACGCGCCGAAGAGCACATCAGCCACCGCCGGGCCGGCTTGCAATCCCAGTTGCCAGGTTTCGAGCAAAGCGTCGGCATTTTGAGCAACCCACGGAACCGCCAGAGGCCGCCCGTTGCTGAGGATCACCACCAGGGGCTTGCCTGTGGCTTTCAGGGCTTTCAGCAGAGCCTCCTGATTCCCCGGCAAACCGAGTTCGAGGCGGCTGGCCGCCTCCCCACTCATGCGGGCAGATTCCCCCATAACGGCAACTACCACATCGGCCTGGTTGGCAATTTCCCAGGCTGCGGAAAAATCTTCGGGCTGTTGAGCATTCGTCTCGCAACCGCTGGCGTACAACACCTCGGCCTCCGTAGCCGCTTTGATGCCAGCTAAAATTGTGACAGCATTTTTATACGATCCCGTAAACGACCAGGACCCGAGCATATCAAAAGCGCTATCTGCCAGAGGTCCAATCACCGCGATTTTTTGGATGTTTTCTTTAAGGGGTAAGATTCCCTGTTCATTTTTAAGCAAGACGATGGCGCGACGAGCAGCTTCGCGGGCAATCTCCAGATGATCGGCCCGTAGTTGGGTGGCTGATTCCATTTTTGCATCGGAACGATAGGGGTGATCGAACAACCCCAAAAGGAATTTCACCCTTAGTACCCGCCGCACCGCCTCATCCACCACTTCCAGGGGGAGTTCTCCGGTTTCGACCAACTCGGGAATACCCCAGCGGTAACTTTCGGTGACCATATCCATATCCACACCCGCCTGCAAGGCTTTTTGACCAGCATCTTTGCGGTCAGCGGCATAACCGTGGGTGACAAGTTCGCCAATCGAGTTTGAATCGCTGACCACAAAACCACGGAAACCCAACTGACCGCGCAAAATATCCGTGAGCGTGAAACGATTGGCCGTGGTGGGCACCCCATTGAGATCGTTGAAGGCACTCATGAAAGTAGCCACGCCAGCCTCAACAGCCGCGGCGAAGGGCGGCAGGTAAATTTCATAGAGGGTTTGCAACGCCATCTCGACGGTGTTGTAATCACGGCCCGCAAGTGCGCCGCCATAGCCGATGTAATGCTTGGCACAAGCGGCCAAATGCTGCGGATCGGCTAAATTATCACCCTGGAAACCCCGCACCCGGGCGGCGGCAAAGGCGCTGCCAAGGAAAGGGTCTTCGCCTGAGCCTTCCGCGATGCGGCCCCAACGGGCATCACGCGCAATATCGACCATCGGTGCGAACGTCCAGTGCAAACCAGCAGCAGCGGCCTCGCGGGCAGCAATCTCTGCCGTTTGGCGGGCCAACTCCGGTTCCCAGCTACAAGCTTCGGCCAACGGGATAGGAAAGATCGTGCGATAGCCATGGATCACATCCAATCCAAAAATAAGCGGAATACCCAGGCGCGACTCTTCGATCGCAATTTTTTGCAGGCGGTTAATTTCGTCTGCACCTTGCACCCCCAAGTAGGAACCTACAGCGCCCTCTTTGATCCAATCTTCGTGAAAATCTCGTTGAATATCTTTGAGCAGTTCGGGGTCAGGGTTTTCCATGAAAGCGGTGAAATCAAAACCGCCGACAATCGAGGCCCCCAGTTGGGTGAGCTGACCGACTTTTTCGAGCAAGGTCATCTGTGAGAGCAGCGCATCGATTTTGGCTTCGATTTCGGGCTGAAGGTGTTTTGGGGGAGTTGTCATGATTAACCTCTGTTTTTATCGATTGTAGGTAACTGCTCAGGCCAGTGCCGAAACGTAGCAGCCTGAGCCTATCGAAGGATGCGATTTGCTGATTGCCGCACACTTCAACGAGGTTCAGTGTGCTATCTACGAGATGGCTGAGCAGATCCGATTGTTGGTATTTTAGCATATCGCCTCCGGAAGAAGTATCTCGTTTCAAACAAAAAAACAGCCCCGGCAGGTATCTACCGAGGCTGATTTGGTTCTACGTTTTCAATCGAATCACTATGGCACATCCGTTTCGAAACGCAATTTGTCAAGATAACTCACCCCATTGGGATTGGCAGGCAATGCAAAGTTATAACCCCAAATATCCGATAAAACGAGGCCGTTTTCGGGGGCGTTTTCAGGCTGTTGGTCGCTAGGCGTAAACGCATCAAAGGGGATAAAAACTTGCTGCCAGCCTTCAAAGTCATCGGTAAAGCTATATTCGAAGCGCTCAAAGGTATCGGGCGCACCATAGACGCGCACATAATCGACCAGCAGCGTTTGGGGGAAGCTAGTTGTATCGTCAGGCGCGCCAGGCCAGTTGCCGCCTACCGCCAAATTGAGAATGATAAAGAAGGGGTGGTTGTAAACCCATTCGGTACCGGTGGGAATCTCGTTGGGGGTCAGAGTCAGGAAGATTTGATCATCGACCAACCAGGCGATTTGATCGGGCGTCCATTCGATGGCGAAAACGTGGAAATCATCCGAGAAATTGGCATCTGCTAGCTCGTAGGGCGCGCCGATGGCTTGCCCGCCGGAATATCCCGGACCGTGGAGGGTACCGTGAACGGTAGCGGGTTCTCGCCCGATATTTTCCATGATGTCGATCTCGCCCGATTGGGGCCAGCCAACCTCACTCAAGTCGGTGCCCAGCATCCAAAAGGCCGGCCAGATGCCCGGCCCGTAAGGGAGTTTCATACGGGCTTCCACTCGGCCGAACTCAAACTCCGCGCGGTCGCGGGTAATTAGTCGGGCAGAGGTATATTCGCAGGGGCCATACCAGCACATCAGATTGGAAGCGGCCGGATCAATTTTCTGGGCAGTAATGACCAGATTACCTGCGCCATCTGTGGCCGCGTTTTCGGGTTGAGCGGTGTAATATTCAAGTTCGCCATTGCCCCAGCCAGGGATGCCGTTGAGCATACCATCGCCGATTTCGGGCTGCCAGATGGCCGGGTTGGGCGAGGTTCCCGCGGGATCGTCGAATTCGTCGCTCCAGGTTAACGACCAATCCCCGGGGGCGGCCTCACCCGATGTGGCCGCGGGAGCACCTAACAATTCCAGGTTGACCGGCTCCCCTGTGTTGGCACCGTAATACCAAAAGCTGAGTCCGGCCTTCTGGCTCCAATCCTGCCCCTGGGGATAGAAATGTCCGAAATTGGCGGATAATTGGTCCGCAGGATAGTTTACGGCCAGGATATTCTCAGGATCAATTTGATCGGGTAGCGCAAGCTCGCCCTCGGGGGCAACCGTTAATAGTGAAAGGTCAACACCTTCAGAGGCAAAAAAAGGTGGAAACTGATTGAAATCGGTGATGAAATCGGGATCGGGGGCTTCGTTGTCGCGGATGGTGAGAATGGCTCGGGATTGGGGGTTGAGCACCGCACCCGTGGGGTTGTACAGCACCACCAGGGTTTGCTCGTTACCTTCGGCGAGGGTATCATCCACGATGGGGATTTTAAAGGATTGGGTCATTTGGCCGGGTTCGAAAATTACCTTATCGCCGGGCAGGGTGTAATCGACCCCGGAGGTGGCATTCCCTTCGATGGTCAGATATTGAACCGAGACGATTTCTGCCGCGGGTTTATTGAGTTTTAGCTTGATAGTAGCCAACCCGCTTTCTTTGGCTTGAAAAGTGGTTTCGGCCAAACTGATTTCAACCGGCCTTTCACCTGCCTCGCCATAGAGCATCACCTGATCGAGGTAATTGGCCTGCGCGCCCATATTGGCGGAGCCAAAAGCGCCCAAAGCATAGCCGTGAACTTCGGTGAGGGTAAAGCCATCGTTGGGCGCGCTGTTGCCAATATCTTTGCGGGTGAACTCCGTAAAGGGGATTTGGATCTGCTGCCAGCCCGTAAAATCATCCGGAATTTGATGCGTCCAACGTTCAGCATCATCCATAGAGGAAGTGGCACTGCGATTATCCAAAATATCGATGAAGAGCGCGCCGCCGGTATTGTTACCGTAAAGCCACATCGAGATGCCCTCATAAGGGCTCCAATCTTGCGGAACCCAGGCATCCAGGGCGGGGCTGGCAAAAGCATGGCTGAAACCTGACCATCCACCGGGGGAAATATCGGTGTTGAGTTGTAGAATGATATTGGTAGCCGCCTGATCCGGCAAAGCCAGCGCATCGCCGGGTTCAACGGTTACTGTTTGAATAGAAACCGCACTGCCATCGCTCCAGGTGATGAAACCAACCGGGGCGCTGCCCGCTTGCCCGGAGAGCAACTCGCCGGTTTCGAAATCATCGACTAGGGGAAGTTGCGCCAGTTGGGTGATTTCAGAAACGGGGGCTTCTACTTCGGATTCCGGGGTGTTGGTGGGGGATTCCGCGATGGGGGTTTCAGCAACAACTTTTGTAAGCGTTGGCTCAAGGGGCGCAGGTGTCGCTTGCGAACAACCTGCCAGCCATAAACTTAGACCTGCAATTAGTAGAAATATTTTGATCTTCATTTAACTTTCCTTCAGGGGTATTTGGGATCAATCCGTTGTAGCACCTGGTAAGAAAAAATACCATCACCACTGGATATATCTGAGAGCGCTCTCAGGAAACACTTGATATTTTACTCCAAAATTTGTGTTTTCAGCTTTTTGTCTTGTGAAGAACCGCATTTTTGCGGATTTCAGCATTAAAATATTGACAATTTAGCTCTTTCTGTATATCCTTATTGAGAGCGCTCTCAATTTCTCCCCTTAATTTCAAAAACACATATGCCAGATTATACATTAGAAGATATTGCAAAACTTGCTGGGGTTTCGCGGGCTACGGTTTCGCGTGTTGTCAATGAGCACCCAAATGTCAGTGAAAAAATGCGTTTGCGCGTGCAAGAAGTCATCCAAGAAACCGGGTACCAACCCAACCTGATGGCCCGGTCGCTGGTTTCGCAGCGGACAAAGTTGATTGGGTTGGTGATCCCCCGGGGGGTACATGGTTTTTTCACGGACCCATACTTTCCCAAATTAATCGAGGGAATCTCACAGGCTTGTAACCAATATGGGTACACTTTAACGCTCTCGCTATTCTTTTCAGATAAAGATGAGCGCGAACTTTTGCCGCGGGTTACCCAAAAGGGATTGTTGGATGGCATCATCGTGCAGGCAACCGGGCTAGGAAATCAATCTTCGATCATTTCGCAATGGGGTGTACCTTTCATCTTTGCCGGACGCCCCATGGGCATCTCGGATGTCAGTTATGTGGATGTGGATAACCGGGCAGGGGCTTATTCAGCCATCGCGCATCTGGCCCACTTGGGTTACAACAAGATTGCCACGGTTACCGGGGCCTTGAACACGACGGTGGGTGCAGACCGCTTGGAGGGGTATCGGCAGGCCATTCAGGAACGTAACCTTGAATTGGATGAGAATTTGATCGCTGAGGCCGATTTTACAGAGTTCGGGGCTTACTTCGCCGCAAAAAAACTACTCAAACAATCCCCAGAGGCAATTTTTGTGGCTTCTGATACCATGGCGCTGGGCGTGATTAAAGCGATTAAAGAAGAAGGTTTACTCATCCCGGATGATATCGCGTTGGTTGGGTTTGATGATCTCTTGTCCGCCGCATTTTTAGGAACCCAATTAACCACTGTCCGCCAACCCATTGGAAAATTTGGTTTCAAAGCCGTTGAAATGCTGCTGGATATTATCGAGAACGGCCCCCAACCCCCTCGCCGGGTAATCTTCGATACCGAGTTGGTAATCCGTGAATCGTGTGGTTCACCGTTTCCGTATGGTAATTAATTACAATGTTCATTCCCTTGCCTGAGTTTAGCTCACAAAAATGCAACGAAGGAGGTGATAAATATTCCAAAACGAAAATGAGTGCAAGTTACCAATACTAAAAGAGGGTTCGCCCATTCTCGCAGCCGGTCAGAAAACAGGTTTAAGTAACAAGCGAACCATAATTTTTATTGTAATGCATATCATAAAAGAGGAGAACTATGTCTCTAAAACGATTTATAATCATTTCTGGGGTGCTTTTTGCAGGCATCCTAATAACGGTTTTAACAATGAGCTTCCTGGCAACTCCGGTTGCCGCGGAAGTTCCGGCGCAGTCGATGGCGAGCGAAAATACCGTGACGGCTTTGCCGATTATCGACGATTTTGAAAGTGGATTTCCGGCAAATTGGTACTGGGATGCCGATTGGGCAAACACAGCTTTGACCACCACCGTGGTGACCGATCCACATATGACCGTTCCAGGTCAGATCACAAACACGATCTTCTCGCTCGAGTTCGTCTCTGGCGGCTGGGGTGGCAGTACCGGACACAATCTCACTCCGCAAGACTGGAGCGCTTACGATGGCATCAGTTTCTGGATGTTCGGCAGCAACTCCGGTACCAGTATGAAACTCACGATCACCGATGACGGCGGCGAAGGTTTCGAAGCGCTCTTCACCGATAATGTCGCTGGCTGGAAGCTCGTGAGCTTGCCGTGGGAAGCCTTTACACGGGCTAGTTGGCAACCGGGCGGCGCACCTAATGATGGCTTGACTTTAACCGCTGTCAGCGCCTATGGCTTCTTCTTGATCCCCGGAACCGGCGGACAACTCTACTTTGATCAAGTAGCAGTGTTCGATCCTACCGGCACCTTTTATATTGACCAGATTGCCAACCCGCCAGGAGCAGGCGAATCTGCTATAAACTTTGCCGAACTAACCTATCAGGTTGACGAAGGCAATGAGGCCGTTATCTCTGTAGAACTAACGGCCGCTTCTAGTGATCTGATCCAAGTAGACTACACTACAGTAGATGGGACAGCAGTGTCTGGCACCGATTATGTCGCGATCAGCGGCACCTTAACCTTCCCCGCAGGCACCACGGTGCAAACCTTCACCGTGCAAACCATCGGCGATGATGTTTATACCGGTAACCGTTCGTTAAAGTTGAATCTCTCTAATCCCATCAACGCCGCGCTAGGTTCGCGGGATCAGGCTACCCTCACCATTGTGGAAGATGAAGAATCCAATGTGTGCGCCCTGCGCTCCAGCATGGTTGATGATTTTGAAGATGGCGAACTCCCCTACGGCACCGATGGCAACGGCTTGGATATCGGCTTCTTTACCTGGATGGGCGGCGGCGGCGCTACTGAAATCACTACCACCTTACAGGTTACCAACACTGTGCTGCAAATGGATAGCGATGTTCCCTCTGGCGGTTGGGCTGGCTTAACCCACCACTTTGAAAACGCAGCCATTGACACCTGGGAGCCGCAAGATTGGAGTGACTACCAAGCGGTTGGTTTCTGGGTATATGGCAACAACACTGGTAAAACCGTCTTCTTCGAGGTGCAGGATAATCGCAACCCTGACTCTATCAAAGATGATACCGAAATTTGGAGTTATCCTTTCCTGGATAATTTCTCGGGTTGGAAGCGCTTTGAAGTTATGTTCACCGATTTCTATCGCAAAGATATTGGCAATGGCGCGCCTAATGATGGTTTTACCCTCACCGATGTACACGGTTGGGCCTTTGGCTCCACCGAATACGCTGGCACTCTCTATCTGGATGATGTTCAAATCTGTGGGTTTGCTCCCCCGCCCGAACGAAAAATTGCCTTCGATCAGGCCAAGTTCAACGTTGCCGAAGGCAGTACCGCTGAAATCGTGGTTTCTCTCAACGTGACGGCTACCTTCCCCATCACGGTATCTTACCGAACCGCAGAAAGTTACGCCACTCCGGGCCGGGATTACACGCCGGTTGCCGGTACCCTCGTAATCCCCGCCGGAAATTTCAGCGCTACGTTTGAAGTCCCAACAATGGTTGATAGCAAATATGAGGGCGATGAAAATGTAATGCTGGTACTCTCCGATGCGATCAGCACCACTCTTGGGTTCCAAAATCGTGCGCTACTGAATATCGTAGATGATGAACGTTATGATCCGCGTCTCCTGCATGATTTCGAAGGGTATCACTCCTTCCTGGATGCCAGCGGCAATATCACCTTCACGATCCATGAGTTGAAGGATCCATTGACGATCATTGACTTTGAGAATGGTAGCAATGAGATCAGCGTATATTCTGACAAGCTGGATGGTGCTGCGGGAGGCCAGACCGCGGTAGTAGCTGAGACCGTAACCTGGGCTTCACCGTTCGCGCCAGCGGTCGCAGAAACCCAGGCATTGTCCTTTACCTACGACTTAATCATCAATGGTTGGGGTTATGCCTATGGTGGTTTCAATCATATCTTTGCTGAGACCCAGGATTGGAGCCAATATGATGGCTTCTCCTTCTGGTTCTACGGTGAGAACAGTGGTAACACGATCCAGATCGAGCTATGGGAGAATGGCCCTGATGCGAATAACTCGGAACGCTTTGACTACAACTTTGTCGATGATTTCACCGGTTGGAAGCTCTTCGAGTTGCCGTTTTCCACGTTCTCTCGAGGCACCGATTGGCAACCTGGAGGAGCGCCAAATGATGGTTTCACTCTGACAGAAATGTGGGGTTATAGTTTTGGCCTGGTGACCTCTCCATCTTCAGGTCATTTCCTCATCGATGATGTTCTGCTGTATGTCAATCCGGAAACGCGCCCTGGACAAGATACCTATGAAGGTGTGTTGGGCGTGGCGTTTGATACCACCGGCGCAACGCTGGCAAGCAGCACTGCCACACGCTTCACCCAAACCTTCTCCGAAGGTCAGGATTGGAGCCACGGTAAAAATCTGAGCTTCTGGTATTACGGCAGCAACAGTGGTGAAACCATCACCGTGGAATTGCTCGATAACCAGATGACCACTACCGTCGATGTCGACCCAATTGACTGGACAATGGTCTGGAGTGACGAGTTCGATGGTTCTGCCGGAACCCCGCCCAATACCAACATCTGGCGGCACGAGATCGGCGACGGCACCATTAACAACAATCCCGGCTGGGGCAACAGCGAATCGCAGTTCTACACCGATAGCACAGCTAACGCCGCCCTGGATGGCAGCGGCAATCTGGCCGTAAAGGTGCAAAAAGTGGACACGGCCACTTCTGACCTGGCCTGTTGGTACGGCCCCTGTGAATACACCTCTGCCCGCCTGATCTCCTGGGATCGGATGGAGTACGAGTTCGGGCGCGTGGAAGCCCGCATCCTGGTGCCCGATGGTGGCCCTGGACTGTGGCCCGCTTTTTGGATGCTCGGCACGGATATTGGCGAGGTGGGTTGGCCGCAAAGCGGTGAGATCGACATTATGGAATATGTCAGTAAGAACCCCAATGATGTCTTCGGCACCATTCATGGCCCGGGTTATTCCGGCGGCTCCGGGTTTGGCGACCACTACCCCTTAGCCGAACCAGTTGCTGCGAACTACCATACTTTCACCATCGAATGGACCTTGGATTCAATCGACTGGTACGTAGATGGCATCAAATATCACAGCGCCACTCCCGCAGATATAGCGGGGTCGGACCCTGAACATCCAAACGAGTGGGTTTTCAACCACCCCTTCTTTGTGCTGCTCAACTTTGCCATCGGTGGCAACTTCGGCGGCCTGATTGATCCGGACATCGTCTTCCCGCAACAAATGCTGGTGGATTACGTTCGGGTTTACCAGGGCGTGAACACCTCCGAACGCTTCGAGGCTTCCTTTGTGGACGACTTCACCGGCTGGCAAGAAGTGGAATTGCCCCTGGAAGACTTCGTTCGTAGTACGGATCAGCCTGCCGGTGCGCCGGATGATGGCCTGACTCTGACCGAGGTTTGGGGTTACGGGTTCAAGATGCCCGCAAATACCAGCGGTAGTTTCTATTTAGATCGGGTATATCTCAATGAAGAATATATCCTCTACTTCCCGCTGATCAACAAATAAACACCTATCGTTTCCTGGGGAGGGGCCTGCCCCTCTCCAGGAAATCTTTTCATCCATTGGCTTGCTCATGCCCGGCCGCGAAAAACACAAAGCAGATCGTCTTTGCGCTTTTGCGTCTTTGCGTGAGCAGAAAAACGCCGGAATAATTACTTTTTCCTGTTTATTTCGTTCATCCTTGGTTAAAATTTGTAGCAAACTTAATACGATCACGAGAAAATATGCCCTCACCAACTTTTGATCCCCTGAACCGCTTCGTGTTTCCCGATTTCGCTGCCGCGCCGCCTTTCTCCAGCTTTTTGCCAGGGATCGCCGGGCCGCTGGGCATCCCCATGTGG
>DOTA01000404.1 GCA_003513015.1 Chloroflexota bacterium | reverse complement strand
ACCATGGCCGATATTATTCACGAAGCCGAGGAGCACATGGCAGAATGGGGGCATTTCGACACGGTTCTCAGTGAAGATATCAGCCATGAAGACGCACTGTACATCACTCGCGCAGCGCGTGAGTTGGCCTTCAACCGCCAGGTTGCCGCGATTGCGGTGTTCACCATTAGCGGCCGCACCGCCCGAATGATGTCGAAAGCGCGCCCGGGCGTGCCCATTTTGGCCTTCACCACACAACCCACCACGCTGCGAAAAATGTCGATGTATTGGGGCGTGCGTCCCTTCATTGTGCCCCATGTCGACACCGTAGAAGATATGCTCGAGCAGGTGCGCCGCACAATCACAGAATCAACCGAGTTACAGCCGGGTCAAGAAGTGGTGCTGGTTGCCGGATTCCCCATCGGAGCGATGCGCTCGGCAAACTTTTTACTGTTGCACGAGGTTTAGAAGTCAGCTGCGCGCGGCTAAAACCAGCCCAATCCCAATTAACAAGCCCCCCAGCAAAAACATCGCGGTCAACTGTTCCCCTAATAACGAGACGCCCAACCCGGCACCCACCACCGGCTGGGCGAAAAAAGTTAAAGAGGCCACGCCTGCTTCCAGGCGGGCAAAGGCTGAATTCCACAAAAACATGGCCAGGGCGGTAGAAATCACACCGATATAGAGGATTCCAAGAATCGCCCCGGGCGTGATCTGACCTAGCCCAATGGTTTGTAGTTCCAAAAAGGAAGCTGGTACCGTGAGGGGCAGTCCACCCCAAAAGCACACCAAACTGACGGGTAACACCGCCAGACCGCGCGTCACCTTGCGGATCAGCACCGAATAGAGCGCCCAGGTGAGGGCAGCGGCCACCAAACTGAGATTGCCCCAAAACAAATCGGGGGAAAGCCGGGCCGTGCGCGGGTCGATGACGATGATCACGCCCGCGGTGGCGATCCCCAGGGCCAGCAAACGTTTGGGGGTCGCGCGCTCACCCAAAATTAGGGCGGCAAAGAGCAACACAAAGGCCGGGGTAGCCGAGGTCACCAAGGCACCATTGGCCGCGGTCGAGAGTTTTGTCCCCACGAACTGGAATCCCAGGGAAATTCCATAGCCCACAAAACCCACCCCTAAAACCTGGCCCCATTGCTTGCGGCNNCCCCAGATGGCAGCAGCGATCAAACCGGCGAAGAGGCCAAACCAATCCATTTAGCGGGTACCCCTATGAGCCGAAATATCCATTGGGGAGTTTTTCAATAATCACAATGTAGGCATCCAACACCAAAAGGGCAATCAGACAGGCGTTTGCGATCTCCAGAAAGTATGCTTGCGAGATTGATTTCCCTTTGATGAGAAAATGGGCTTGCGCGGTCAGGTATTTCAGGGCAAGATAGATTGAAAACAAAAACGGGAGAAACAGACCATAAAGGAAACGAGGGCCTCCGGCAATTGGATAGTACCAGGCAAACAAAAAGATATAACCCGCAAAGAAAAGCCCGGCGAATAGAACTAGAAAATAATTTTCACGGATCAATTGGACGGCCCGTTTGCGGTTCAAGATCAGCATGAACCCCAAAAAGCTCAAAAAAAGAAAACTGTAATTAAATTGACTGTAAGGGTTGCTGAGGTTGCCAAATTGTTGGTGCAAACCCGAGCGAATGCGCTCAACAATTTGGGCAAATGTGTGGTTTTGGAGGTAGTTTCTCAGCCCGGGGAGTTGATCGGGGGGAAGATTGGGCGAGCCTAACTCAAAGTTATAGGATTTCTCGGCCTGGAGGGCTTCTTCCCACGAATCGTACCAAATGTAATAAGTTGAATTGACATTATATAAATATTGCCCATAAATTGCCTTGCTTTCGCGGATATAAGGGAAAATCGTGATGATAAAAAACAAAGCTGCCAGCAGCACACTAGCAATATTACTCCAGGTGGGGGAAGAAGAAGGTTGCGAGGGCGTTTGGCGAATTTTGTACAATTGGAGAACTTCTTGCAGAAGAAAGATCGCGACAAAAAGGGCGAAACCGGGCAAAACCGAAGCTTTTAGCAAGTGCGTCAGCCCCAAAGCAAAGCCGGTGCTTACACCCAACCATAATGTAGGTTTCACCAGCATTCTCGTCATCAGAACAAAAGCGAGAAAACTCATAAAATAATAGGATAACTCCACTGTAAAATAGCCCGCTTTGAAAACAAAAAGTGAAAACATGGCGACCAATAGAAAACTGAACGCCCAATCCAGCGGCAAAAATCGGCGAGCAATGAGAAATACACCAACCAATAAGCCCAGCGATAGAATGATATTCGCCTGCTTGCCACACTGGAATAAGGCAACAATGGTTTGCTCGGAGCCGCAAAACAACGCCTGAAAATAAGGATAACCCGGAGTCTGGTTGCGAACACCCGCATAGGTAAAGCCAGATTGAGATACCTGACGCGTAAATTCCGTATAGACATCTTGGTCACTGCGTGCTAAATCAATGTTAACTTCTTGGGCATGCGTCAGAGCAGCCTGCGCATAAAAATAAGCCAGCACAATAAATAGAACCAGCCAAACCCCGCGATAATCCGGTTTAATTTTCAGGGGTTTCCGTAAGATGAGAGGCAACTGCGCATACAATGCCGTCTGAAACAGAATGTACGGCATCCAGGCTTGCAAAATCGTGCCATAACGCTCAACTACAAAATATCCGGGGAAAGCCCAATCGGCAAGGTAAAACTCGGCCACCAATAGCCACTGCAATAAAACAATTCCACCCAACAAGATCAGAGCGAATGTACAACGTTGGCGTACGCTACGAATCCATTGAATGCGCACAAAAAACAACGTTTGCAACATCAGGAGCGTGCCGAAAGCCACAATCGGGGTCAAACGTTGCAAATAGGCTTGCAACTGGGCATCGGTGGAAACAAAAAACCATTGCAATAAAATCAGGCTGCCAAACACCCAAAAGATTGTGGCAGACACGATCAACGTCCATAAAAAAACAGGCCGCTGGAACCGGCTTGACCACCCGGAACGCATTTTCAATGCCCAAGTCTTTCTCGCTGAGAGGCCAACCGCCAAAATCAAAAATATGACTGTCACCCCTGCCAAACCCAAGAGCACAACAAAGCGGCTTTTTGAAAAGCCCAGCATCCAGGCATGATCGGCATCCCTGGGAAGGCTGATCATGTAGCTAAATATCACAATACCTTCAAGGGCCGCCAGCCAAAAGAAAAGCTTTAATAACGCATGTTCACCCAATTTTTTCATCGTAGATCATCACCTGCATCATTAGCCTAGA
>DOTA01000275.1 GCA_003513015.1 Chloroflexota bacterium | reverse complement strand
CAGCCACCAAGCGCTCGCGAGCCGCCCGGCGTTGGGTTTCATCCAAGAGACGCAGCGATTCTGCTGCCAGGGCAAATTGCTCGCTAATATCCTGTACCAAAGCCACCTCTTCAGGGGTCCAGTTGCGCTGGCCTTCATCCGTCTGGAGGCCAATCGCACCGATGGGCTGGTCACGCAGCATAATAGGCACGGTTAACGTGGTGCGCTCGCCATCGTTGGAGATGACCGGTGTTTGTGTTTGGATGACATTTTGGGTTTCAGAGATGGCACGCCGTCCAAGTGGTTCCAGGCCAGTGCCTTTTCTCAGGTAACCGCTGCTTTCACGGTTGCGATTGTAGGTTGTCCAGGCCTGAATCTGGTACCGCCTTTGGGTGGATTCAAGTTCAGCCAGGGCTGTGCGGGTTTGTTGCAGCAGGTTCTGATTTTCGATAGCATTGCCCATCAGGGAGGCCACCTGGCTGGCGAAATCTTGATCCCGGCTGGAGAAGGCGTTAAGGCTTGCTCGGCCGAAGTTCAATGTGCCAAAGACCCTGTCACCTACGGATATGGGAACAATCAGTGATGACTTGACACCGCCGGATATTGGCTGAATTTTTTTGGTGTATTTGCTCGCAGATTCATCCTCAGTGAGAATCATTTTCTTCGTTGTAAGGGCTTCTTCAATCGAGCTGCCATTGAAATTTATTCTTGCCCCAACGGGTACACTATCGTCGCTACCCGCGATCGCGAAGAGTTCCAATTGATTCTCATTGACGAGATATCCGATATTGGCGCGTTCTGAAGGCATAATCTGGTTTAGAGCCAAAGCGCCAGCCCGGAAGATTTCTTCGCGAGTTTGTACTCGATTGAGTTCCTCTGAAAGCTCATTCAAGGCTTGGAGACGTTTACTTTGATCTTCGGTTTCAGCGAGTGCCTGTTGGGTTTGCTGGAAAAGTTGAATATTTTCGAAGGCTACACCAACTTGCTGACCAACAGCCTGGAGCAAATTGATGCGAGAATCTTCCTCCAGTAATTTTGTTTTGCTAAAAGTACACAAAGTGCCAAAGATGGCACCTTTGGTTTCGATCGGTGCTCCCTGGTAGGCTTTGAAGCCCAAATTGAGTAACCCGGTAGCATCAATCGGCGATTGGTTTTCAAGATCATTCACGATAATAGAATGCTTTTGTTGATACACCAGATCACACAGGGTGCCATCTAACCCATTGGTGGTCAGAGTCTTGATTAACGGTTCGGGCAATTGATGGGCATGCAGTTCCAATTTGCCAGTATCGGGATTTAGGATGCTGAATAACCCGGCTTCGAATTGCGTGGTTTTCAATACCAAATCCAGAATTTGGGGCAGGGCAAAATCGATACCTAAGGTGCTGCTGGCTAAACGGGAAACGTTCAACAGGGTTTCAGTTTCCAAGAGCGCGCTTTGGGTTTGTTCGAAGAGACGTGCATTTGCCAGAGCCACCGATATTTGGTTCACCATGGTTTGCAGAACAGGCCTATCGTTACTGGTAAATGCATTGGGCAGATCGCTTTGAATGGTGAGCGCCCCCAAGGCCTTCCCGCGGCTGAACAAGGGCAAGGCAATTTCGGATTTGGTTTCAGGTAAATGTGGATTACGCAGGTGGGTGGGAGCTTTATCGATATCCAATTGAATATCCGGAGTTCCAGTTTGGATGCAACGCCCAATCATTGAATCACCGCCGATTTTTAATTTCCAACCTTCGGCAATCATATTTTTCCCGGCATCGCCAGTACCGGCGCGCAAGATAACGTTTTCCCCAATTTCATCGACGATGAAGAGCCCCACATAATATGTATTGAAGTGTTTTTTGATCAGATCAACAATTTGCTGGTTAAGCTCATTGGGGTCGAGAAACTCTGAGATGGCACGCGCCACTTCAATGGTGGTTTGTAATCGCTGGCTTTGGTGTTCCAGGGCAAATTGAGAAAGTTTGAGTTCGGTGATGTCGCGGGTGATCCCAAAAGTGCCAACAATTTCATTGCGTTCGTTTCGGAGGGGGAGTTTGGAGGTCAGGCCCCAGGTATCGGCCCGATCCTCACGGGTTTCCAACTCTTCGATGTTGAGCAGCGGTTCTCCGGTTTGGATGATGTGCTGCTCACTCTCAAACGCCGGGCGGGCGTGTTCTTCGGTGAAGAAATCAAAATCGGTTTTGCCGATGATATCACTGGGTTTTTCAACGCCAAAATTGCTAACCATATGGCGTGAGATACGCAAGAAACGGCTTTCCAGGTCTTTGAAGTAGATCGCATCCGGCATACTTTCCATGAGCGCATTGATCAGGTATTGTTCACGCGCCAGGGCATCATAAAGGTTTGCATTGCCGATCGCATTGGCTAATTGCCCTGCCATGGTTTGGAAAACGGTGACATCTTCAGCGCTAAAGGCATGCGCAAAAATGCTTTGGATGGTCAGGGCACCGATAATTTCTCCGCGGCTGATGAGTGGCAACGCAAGCTCCGATTTGGTTCCGGGCAGATAGGGGTTTCGCAAGTGAACGGGTGCCTGATCTACATCCAATTGAATATCTGGATTCCCGGTGGCAACACAACGGCCAATCATCGAGCTGCCGCCAACTTCAAGGCGCCAGTTGGCGGCCAACATTTTCTCGCCAGGTTCGCCGGTTCCGGCGCGCAACACGGCCCATTTCCGCTCATCGTCAGCCAAGAAAAGCCCCACATAATAAAGATCGAAGCGTTCTTTGACCAAATCAACCGTTTGATGAATCAGGGTTTCGGGATCAAGCACACTGTTAGCCGCCTGAGACACTTCGGCAGCAGTTTGTAATTGAATGGCGCGTCGCTCTGCCTGCTGAACCAGTTTAACTCCTTTGATGCCGCCGCTGATTTGCTCGCCCAGCGAATCATACAGGCTTTCTTCGCTGATTTCATCTTCAATTACGGTAAAACCAAATTGTTCTTCCTCGAAAAAGAGCGGTTCGATGACTTTTGTGTAGCGCCGAGTAGTTTTAAGATATTCATCTGGCAATAGCTGTGTAGCAGGGTAAATCTGCCCGTTCAAGGGTGTTTCCGTGTGTACTTGGGGATTTTGGACTAGCAGTAATGTGAAGGTATCGGCGTTTGGGTCTTGCTGCGCATAGAGTGAGATATAAAACTCATGAATGCCAATGGTGGGGAGGCCCTGGGAGATGACTCTCACAAGGTCCCCAATTTCTCGGGTCGTGTTTAGGCCCTGGTTGAGAAAACGTAAATTTGAGTTCAGCTCAGTCGAAGTTAACCTGCGGTTGGCCTGGATGCGTTCGGTAATCTCAGCGATCATCACTCGGCTTTGTTGGAGTAAATCTTCTGCGAGGAGGCGCGTTGCTTGATTTTGCAAAATGTTGAAGACATAAGGATGCAAACCCGAGATTACGTTCTGCCACGCCAAGGCATCTTCGTTTTTCGATTCCACTTCGAGCAGGATTTGGTTGAATGTTGTCAAGAGGTGATGCGAATCATCATTTTCAACTGCCGCGTAAAAGGCCTCTAAAAACTTTTGGATCAGCGGTTGGTTGTCGATTTCTGAGATTTCCAAAATATGCGACAGGATTTGTGGCTGATATGCTTTAAGCGAATCTGCCAGGGGCCGCTCGTTTGTAGCGGAGATGGCGGCATTGATGATGTTCGCCGAAAAACAACCGCACGATTGCCGTGTAATCAGCTTCGGCGAAAGTTCCACTCTTTGGGGGTATGATTCTTCGGCCAAGATGTGCAGGATAATCTCTAAACTCTGGTATGCCTGTTCCTTGAGTGGTTGTCGCAAGGTTGTCAGCGGTGGATTGCAGTAACGCGCTTCTTCAACATCATCAAAACCAACAACGGCTACATCTTCCGGAACCGAGATACCGCGGGCGTTGAGGGCTTCCAGCGTGGGGAGGGCCATGTAATCATCAACGACAACAATGGCATCCGGTGTAACTTTTCGTTCATCATAGAGGAGCTCTATAGCATCTGCTGCTCGGTCATAATACTCTCCGGGTACAACCAAATTGGGATCGTAGGGCAGCCCAAATTTTTCGAGGGTTTCTTTGTAAGCAAAGAAGCGCTCATCGCCTTCGCCGTGGCCTTCATTCATGCGGAAAAAGCTAATCCGCTGACAATGGTGCGCTTCGATCAGGTGAGCGGTTACCTCACTGATCCCCTGGCGGTTGTCGAGCAAAACGTTGGGAAGCGTATCGATTTCCAGGGCCACGCTGACCACCGGTAAGGGGTGAATGCTTTGCAAAAAGCCTTCAATGGGCGTCAGATCACTTGAATCGCAAACGGTGCCGGTTACCAGCACTAATCCATCAATATTGTTCTTATTGACCAACTTGTAAATGACATTGGCTCTCTGGCGAAAGCCAATCAATGATTCAAATTCGCGGCCCAAGAAACACAAAAGATTGATATCAAGTTTCTCCGCGGCAGATTTAAACCCGCGCCACAAGTTGGTTTGGTATCCGGGTGCCATCGAATCAATGATCACCCCAATCGTTGGGCGGGGTTTGTTCGTTCTCTCTATTTTCTGTGTGATACTCATAAAATCACTCCTCAGCAAGTTGGCTTCAACCAGATCTTAATCGGCCGAATCAATTTGTTTGCTTGCTGAATCCGGTGTAGGGGTGCTTGTGCTGAGTTGAACAAAGGCCTCTGAAACGCCTAAAGCGTTGGAGATTTCTTGCAGCAAGGTTTGCATGAGGGCATCCATATCCATAGAACGGTGCAGCTTATCGGTAACTTCGTGGGTCAAGCGTTCTCGCTGGCCCTGGCGCTGGGTGTCGGTGTAAAGCCGGGCGGTTTCCAGGGCGGTTTCGAGCTGGTCGACCAATGTATCCATCAATTCGATTTCATCTTCAGACCAAGACCCTGTTCCCTCACGTTTTTGCAAGCGCACCACCCCCAGGGTTTGATCGCGCAAGATAATGGGGATATGGATGGTTTTATCACCATGCTGGGTGATCTGGCCGACCCGATAGGTTTCACTCATCTCAGGGGACCAATCAGCCGTTCGAATTTGTTGTTCGCTGAAGGGGGTTGAAATAAAGTTGATATCCGGCTCGGACATCAAAAACTGGTTCCAGGCTTTGCTGCTTAACTCACCATAGGCGCGATTGACTGCTTCCAGGTTTTCTTGCGATTGTTGCAAAAGCCGCGTATTATAGATTGCGATGGCAATTTGATCGGCCAGCGTTTGGAGTACGCTGATATTCTCATCATCGAATGCATCTGCCCGGGTATCGTGGATATTCAGCACGCCGATGATTTCATCGCGCGCCCACAGGGGCAAGGCTGCCACTGAACGCGAGAGCGGCAAATGGGGTTTTGCCACGAATTGATCTTCCTTTGAAATATCATAAACAATGCGTGCTATCCCAAGTTTGGCTACTTGGGCAACAATGCTTTCTTCTGCCTCATTGCCGTTTAGATCCTCATATTCCATCAGGGTTAGATCTTCATCCGATGAGGCAGATTGAAGAATAACGGATTGATTTTCTGGGTTAACAAAGTAGAACGCCGCATAATAGAAATTAAATTGTTCACGGATGAGGCGTACCGCGTGATCTAACAACTCTTCCAGGTTTGAAAGCGTGGTGGTATCGCGGGTAATCTCAGCGATGATCTGTAACTCACGGGCGCGCCGCGTTAAATCCTGGTTGTTTTGTTCTAGTTGCTGTTGGTTTTTCTTGAGTTGCTGATCATTTTCCTCGATGCTTTCCAGCATGCGATTGATTTGGGTAGAGACATTGGTAAGCTCGTCCCGACCACTAACGGGAACTCTGGCTGATAAATCGCCCTGTTTTCGGATCTCGCGGATCGAATTGCTGATGATATACAAGCGTGACAAAACGGTTCGTTCCAATAAAATCCCTGAAACAATCACAAACCCAATCCCAACCCCAAGCATCGACAGCAAAAAGTAATTTATGCTGAATTGACCTTGGTTATAAATGTCTCTGGGTTTATCCACGCGAATCATCAAATCCGGCTGCGAGAAAATGTTTTCCTGTAAAATGTATCCGGCGATCGTATCCGCATCTAGTGGCTGGCTATAACTTGGTTCGGCCAGCGTGATTTGCGCTTGCGCTTCCGTAAAATCCGCAGGAATCTGGGGATCACTGAGGGGGTACAGAACAACCGACAGTTGGGTTCTCTCCGCGATGCTTTGTAAATATTCCTCATCCATAAATCGAGCCATGATTAAACTGCCATGAGACGATCCGAGTTGATCGTTGGGCAGGATGGGTCTGGATGAGAATAGCAGCGTTCCTTCTGGAATTGTAATAATCCCTTCGATCAAACTCTCCTGGTTTGTGTGATGAACCAGTTCCGGGTTGGATTCAATCAGGTCTATAAAACCCTGGGGGAGTGGAGCTTCTTCGCCGCTTTCATTGGAACTGAGCGAATAAAATAATTCGCCGTTGCGATCGTAATAAGCCATGATATGGATTTCAAGATTGTTGATGGTGTATAGCCCCAGGTTATCCTCGACATACGCCGGGTAATTGCCTTCCACAAAATCAACGGTATCATCCCAAGCTGCCCAATCCAGGTTTGTGTAGCTGAGATTATCGACATCGCTCTGAATGGCATAGGCTACTCTCGCCGTGTTTTGTTGGATATCATCTTTCTCCAGTTGAGAAAAACTGCGCAACAAAATGACGCGGGAGAATAGAAACAGGATTCCTAACAGACCGAATAAAGTGATCCCGATAATTAATAGCGTTTTTGTACGTAGACTCATAAACGTACCCTTTGTAAGTGGGGGTGTGGCAATCTCTTATCCATAACTGTGTTCTGGTTCATAGATAAACTTTATCGAAAAAAAGCAGTCTGAGCTTGTCGAAAACCGCTTTTTTCGGTCATCTGGATTCGGTTTCCTGGGATGCATCGCCTCCCATGCGAATCTCAACCTCAGCCAGGTCCAGCACCGAACGTAATTCGCGCGCCGCCGTTTGGATTACGGTTTCGATATCGAGGGTTTGGCGTATCTTGGCGGAAACATCACCGATCACTCTTTCGTTCGCGGCCTGAACCTGGGTTTCCTCGTAGAGACGGGCCGTCTCAAGGGTTTGTCCCAGTTCCTTCGTTAAGGTTTCTAGCAAGGATATTTCTTGGGTTGTCCATGATTTACCGGGATTCTCCTTGCGGAAGTTCAAGACGCCAATCACTTGTTCGCGCACTTTTAGCGGAACCGCTAAAGTAGAATTTTCTGCTGTTTGTACAATCTGCCCGGATTCAATCGCTTGGGACATCTCGGGAGTCCAATCCTCATCAATAGGAAAGACCGCCTGGCGTGCAAAGCGGTAGCCTTTTTCGGGGCGGTAGCGCAGTATTTTTGACCAGGCTTGCTGGCTTAACTCACCGTAAGCATAGCGTTCCGCTTCAAGCGCTTTCTCCGCTTCCGTGAACAGTCGGGCGTTATCTAACCCAACTGCGACCTGATCTACCATCGTTTGAAGTACGCTGATAAATTCTTCATCAAACGCGGCTTCTTTATCGCTTTGCACAGAGATCGCCCCTAATACTTTGCCGCGCGAACGCAGCGGTAAGGCAGCTTCTGATTTGGTATCAGGCAAATCAGGAACATCGTAGCGGATTTTATCTTCGCCAATGTTCAGGGCAACGCGGGCCTCGTTATGTGCTACACACCAGCCCACCATCCCCTCCCCGATTTTGATGCGAAAACCGAGTTTTAGCATGGCCTGTCCGGCTGTTCCACTGCCAGCCTTTAGCACACACCACTCTTTTTGATCGTCGCTCATGAATAGCCCGACGTAGTAAAAATCGAATCTTTGTTTAATCAAATCCACAACATCACGAATAAGCTGATCAGGGTCTAATACGGTGGTTGCGGCCTTGCCAATATCGGAGGAGGTCTCTAAATAATTTGCGCGCTGCTCAAGAGCTTGGGTGCGATCAGCAACGCGTTGTTCCAGGTCTTCCAGCAGACCGCCAAGCTGATTTGTCATACTATTGAACGAATTCCCCAACTGCCCCATTTCATCGGCGCTCTGAACTCGGACTCGCTGTTTGAGATCGCCTTGCACCACAGCCTGGGATACTTCCACTAATTTATCAATGGGGGCAATCACGATGCGGCGCAAGAGATAATAGAGCACTACGGCAACGAATAAAATTGCTCCGGCAATTCCGGCCCCAATGCCGATGGTAATGATGGTGACCGTGTGTTGATAATCATCCAGACGAAAATCAACAATGCTATCACCCAAAACTGCGATCCCTGTTCCATGGCAGGTCTGGCAGCGGGGTTCATTGTATAAAGGCACAACATTGCGGATGACTTCCTTCCCTTCAAGTGTGATGATCATCAATGTAGGGCGTTCCGCTGCGGGAATTTGGTGGCATCCCCAACAAGTAGGATCCGTCAGATCAACATCTAAACTTTCTTTGCTGATGTCGCGCCTACCCGAAAATCCGGTTGCATAGGAGGTGAGCACAGCCTGGTCATCATATACGGCGATGCTATCAATTTGGTCGCCAAAGGATTGCCCCAAAGTTACGAGCGTCTCGTGAATTTTATCTTTACGACCCGACATCATCGCATCTTGGAACAGTGTGGCCGCGATGGAATTCAGATGCTTTGCGGATTGGGTTTCCTGTTGCCAGAGATAAGCCTGAATATAGCGAGAGACTCCTAAGAAGGCAATGCTCAAACTGATCAGCATGGTAACGCTGATCCCCAAGGCGAGTTTTAATCGTAGACTTCTTTTTCGCCACCAACTCATTTGGAATATCCTTTGTTCGAGATTGGAATGGAATGCATGTCGGCAATCATCATTTCGTTTGCTATGGCCTGCTCAGTCCAATTGTGTCGCCGCCAATATTCCCCAGGCTATCGAAAAGAATCTGGAGAGTGTAGGTGCTGTTATGGGCAAAAGCACCGGGGTCGTGAATTACATAGTTGTAGTTGTAAGCGGCTCTGAGCATCCGGGGAGTCCAGTTAACATACCAGTTATCAGCAGTGGCTTCATCAGAATCGACTGCGCCATTTTTGTTGCTATCTGTGAAAAAGTATGGATAAGTCTCCGCAGTATAGGCGATAGAAACACCGCTCGTTTTTGTAGCGTAGCTTTGAATAGCAGCCAATAATGCCTCGCGAAAATATTCGATTTCGAATGCGATGCCTTCTTGAATATCGCCATCGCCATCAAAATCGTTGGTCTTTACGCGGATGTCTTGGGGGGTTGATCCATTGATGGTGTGGCATTGGCCGCATGTATCGAATTGGAGTTCTAGCGTGTGTTGATCGTGGCACTGGTTGCAAGCGAAAAAATCTTCTCCGCGCATGAAACGCCCGGTATATGTTTGGCCTCCATATTCATAAGCACCGTGTACTTCGGAGCCAAAGGGCGTTGCCGCAGAAATCGAGTGGCTGTTGATAAATGCCAGTTCAGCGTTGGGAGTATCTTCTTCGGTTAGCCTCAAATCCGTGATAACTTTGTCAACACTGGTGGTGGAAGCATTTCCCATGTGGCATTGGATGCAGCGTGCCTCCGGGCCAAGATTGCGGATTTTTACACCCGAGGGGAAGGTGGCACTATTCAGGTCAAGCGAAACCTCGTTGTGGCAAACATAGCAAGTGATGGTNNGAGTTATTGACGAATGGTTAGTGTTCATCTTCACCTGCCAGGCGCACTTCAACCTCAGAGAGATTCAGTTTCTCTCCGATTTCGCGCAGGGCTGTTTTTAAGATCGAATCGATGTCTAAATGCTCTCGCATGCGAGATGTAATTTCACCGATCACCTGTTCCTGGTCGGCGCGCTGTTGAGATTCCTCATAAAGTCGGGCACCTTCTAGTGCAAGGCCAAGTTGCTCAAGAATGGTCTCAAGTAAAATGCGCTCTTCATCTGTCCAATTTGCCGAATGATCGGATTTTTGAGTTTGCATCACACCAACCACATTCCCGCGTACCCGAATAGGGATCGCAAGTTTATCGATTCGGCTGGCTTGCTGCTCATCATTGGGAATAACAGGCGCATTGTTAGCCCAGGCTTGTTGCATCTCCGGAGACCAAATATCAGACACCGGTGTGGTGCCGCGTTGATCGGAGCGATAGCTGATTTCAGATTTGGTTTGCAACAAATGAGCCCAACCTGTGCGGGAAAGCTCACCATAAGCCCGGCGAGAGGCTTGCAAGGCCTCTTCAGTCGTGGTGTAAAGCCGGGCGTTGTCAATGGCAACGCTGACCAGATCAGCCATGGTTTGGAGTACAGCTATAGTTGAAGCATCAAATTCACCTGGGCGGATGCTTTGTACGGTTATGGCACCAATCACCTGGCCGCGCGAGCGCAGAGGCAGCGCTGCTTCGGAGCGGGTCTCGGGCAGTTCCGCGGTAGTGAGCCGCACCATATCTTCGCCAACTTCCATCGCTACACGTGATTGATTATTGGCCACACTCCAACCGATCATGCCTTCTCCTAGCAAAATGCGATGCTGACGAGAAAGCATTAATTGGCCGGCTTCACCCGTGCCCGCCTCCAAAACTGCGTATTCACTGTTTTTATCCACCAAAAATAAACCCACATAATAAAGATCAAAACGCTCCCGAATCAGTTCTACGGTGGCGACCATTAACTCCTCTACATCCAGAATGGATGATGCGCTTCGCCCAACATCAGCCGCGGCTTCGAGTTGTTTTGAACGATTTTCCAGGGCTTTTGTTCGTTCAGTAACGCGTTGCTCCAGGTTGCCAATCAATTCCAACAGTTGCTCGGTCATGCGGTTAAATACCTGAGCCAGCAGGCCAAATTCGTCCTCACTTTGGATAGGCGCAACGCGTGTTAAATCACCGCTGGCAATCGCGGTGGCCGTTTCGGTCAGGCTTTTGATCGGGCGAATGGCTTGGCGGATTGCCAGCGCGGATAATACCGCCAGGAGAATTGTGCCGATGATGGTGACAATCCAGGTGCTGATTTGAACGTTATTCAAAACACTCATCAGTTCAGTTTCTGTTTGCTCAGCCACAACCCCCCAGCCGTATTCGATCTCATGAAAATATGCGATCCAGGTGATTCCGTTCTCATCTGTATAACGGATACCATTCTCATAATAGGCCGTACCACCTCGCATGGCCACGACCGCAGGGTGCAGGCTGAAATTTGTGCGCTGATTGGCATATTCAGAATTCGTGTGTGCCACAACCCAATTTTCGGGATCGACCACAAATAGTCGCCCGGTTTCTCCCAATTCAGCAACTGCCACATTGGCGGAGAGATCATTTAGATCACTGGCAAACATACCCACGCCAATAACTTGTTGGTTTGCATCCCGAATGGGTTCTGAAACCACCAGAGCCGGTTCGCCGGATGTTCGCCCAATCAGGGTTTGGAAGGCAACCTCAGCGCCTTGGATAGCTTGTTGATACCACACCCGATCACTATAGTCGGTGAGGTTGTTGGTGTCGCTTCGTGCCACATTAATGCCATTTGGATCGGTGGTGCTCACCAGATACATGTGTCGGTAAGTGTTAGCAACGGCTTCCAAAATGGGTTTCTGTTGGGCCGGATCCATGCTGATGATCCCAGGCAGCGCATTCATTTGTGAAAGGGCTTTGATATTGTAATCAAGCCAGGATTCGATTTTTAGCGATAGTGATTCTGAGGCTACTTCAAGTTTATCGGCGGCATCTTGCCGGATTTGGGTACTGGTGCGGTTGAAAAGGTAAGCGTTGGTAAAAATTAACAAGGGGATGGCGATACTGCTAATTAACAGGGTTAGGCGTAATTGCACTCCGCCTGTTTGCAGCCGTTGCTCGGAGACTAATTGGGAGAAACTGGCGTATGCATAGATCGCAAAAAATAGCGTGCTGGATAACAGGCTTGGGATCGGTTGTGGCAGCATGCCAGAGACGACAAGCTGGAGAATCGTTGCACCAATCTGGCCTGCTAATAAAAAGCGCGCGAGCCGCTGGTTATTTTTCAGTATGTTTTTATCGAAGAAGGATAAATATGAAAGGGGGATCAGCGTGAGTAATGGAATGCCGATCATGTAAAACATGCGGGCCGGCTTAAGCGCTGAATTTGTGTAAGCAGCCAAGGATGCAAACCCGCCCCCATAGGTGACAGGGTCGATCCCGACGAACCAGATATTTGTTCTAAAAATAAGATCAATGATCGTGACGATGATGGGCAGCGCCATCACTGTGTATTGAACGAAAGGCACGAAACGCCATCGACCGCGAAACCAGTTGGGCTTGACCAGGACGATTGCCGTAATTAACAGGGCTGGGCCAAAAGCTGGCGTGGTTGCAGCCAGCGCTGCGGCTGGCAGGTATGCTTGTGCTACGCTGGTGGCGCTGATCATCCATCCGGTAGCAAAACCGTTGATAGCGAAGAGCAAAAATAAGAAAGCCGTTTGTCGGTTGGCCGGATGTTTGGTGTTTAATGTAAATACATACAACGCCAAAATCAATTGAACTAAGGCAATGCCCCAGGTTACCAATTGCAGAAACGATTGGGAAGCAAACGAATTCATTCTGTTGCTCCTCGGTTTTGCTCGGAAGGTGGTTCGCCTAGCCGGATGACAACTTCTGGCAAGTTGAGTGCCTTGCGAATTTCATCGGAGGCGGTTTTTATGATGGTGTCAATATCCAGGGTTTCGCGAATTTTGGATGTAACCTCCCCCGTGATTTGTTCGCGGGTTGCACGGAGTTGGGAATCTTGATACAACCGGGCACTCTCCAAGGCCACACTTAATTGGCTCGATAGGTTCTCCATTGTGGCAATATCATCTCGGTTCCAAAGATCTGATGAGATTTCTTTGTGGGCAGTGATGTGCCCGATCACCTGCGTGCCGATCCGGATTGGCACGGCGATTTCGGGTAAATTGGTACTCCCGACTACCGGAGCGGTTTGGGTGGGGATAACCTGGCCTCGAATATATTGGTATCCGATTTCTTTTTGGTTTTTCGTTAGGCGCTGCCAGGTCTCGCGGCTGGTTTCTTCGTAGACGCGGCGTTGGATTTCCAGACTTTCATCAACTTGTTGGAACAGGCGGGCCGTGTGTAAAGCATTGGCAATTTGATCTGCTAAAGTTTCCAGCACTGAAATATCATCCTGGCTAAAAGCATTGGATTCCACACTTTGCACATCCAAAACGCCAATCACCTCGCCGCGCACGCGCAAGGGCAGGGCGGTTTCGGAGCGGGTTTCTGGCAGGTCAGGATTATTGAAATAAACGGCATCATCTCCGGTATCCAGGGCGATGCGGCTGTTGCCGGTGTCGGAGACATATCCTACGAGGCCTTCTTGCCCTACCCGTAAGCGGTGTCCGCGTGCTAACATGCGTTGCCCCCCTTCGGATGAGGCGGCTTGCAATATGGCAAATTCTCCCCCGGGATCAATCAGAAAAATGCCGGTATGATAAAAATTGAATTGATTAGTCACTAAAGAAGTAACCCGTTGCAGTAGTATTTTGGGGTCTAATTCTGCTGCAACATCACGGGAGACCGCGGCGCTGGCTTCCAAATATTTTGTGCGGCGTTCGAGTATTTTTGTTTGTTCTGCGAGACTATCGCGGCTGCTTTCCAGTTCAAGATTAGCAGCTTCGATTTGGTTTGCACTTGACCGAACTTGCTCATAAGCAGAGGTCAAATAATTTACAAATATACGTAGCAAGAATGTTGTGCCAATCACAACCACAATGGGCAGGGCAATATCGGCAGCATCGGATGGTACGGCCAGCTTTGGGGTGATGACTTCAAGTTGCTCTACAATGTACAACCCAACCAAAGAGAATAAGGAGAGACCTCCAAAGGCGAGCAGAACGCGTCTGCCGCCCACAAGACTGGCCAGTACGATCACCAGCATAAAGCCTGTGATAGAGGTGTCGTGCAATCCGCCAAAACTATAAGCGCCAAAAGTAAATACAGCCCAAATCACCAGGCATAGAATGACCCCACTCTCGATCACCGATCCCGAACGCAACAAGAGGCTCAGGCCGGTGGCAGACATAGCAATGGTGATTACCAAAATCATTACATTGCTGCCAAGTGGATTTCCTGCCAGGTAGGAGATTACCGGGTATAAAACCGAAATGCCGATGATGATCAGCAGAAAGCTGTGGAGTAATCGGGCGCTCTGCGTTTTTTCTTCATCGCCTTCGAAAACCGGCGGCTGAAAGAAGGTTTTAAGTCGATTCCACATCAGGATTCCCTTTCTGATGGCGAATTACTGTTTACATCGATCTCGATCGAAACATCGTGTAAGCTGAGTTTCTCACCGATCTCTTGTACGGCGGTTTTTAGCACGGTATCAATATCCAAAGATTCGCGAAAACGCGAAGCAATCTCGCTGGTGATTTGTTCTTGCATGGCACGCCGTTGCGTTTCCTCATAAAGACGCGCACTTTCCAGCGTAACTGCGAGACGTTTTGAAACACTTTCAACCAGGTTGATAAACTCAGGTGGCAGTTCGCGCCCCTCAACCCGAAGGTTGATGGCACCAATGGTTTGATTGCGGAGCCGAATTGGGATGGCCAAAACGCTTTCAGCCATTTCGGGTTCCTGTGCCAGTTTGGTGATGATCTGCCCCTGTTTGATCGCCAAAACCGTTTCAGGTGATTGCTCTCTGGTGGGTTCGATGCCCGCGCCCCGGTAGCGATATCCGGTGGTTTGGTTTGCTCTTCTGCCCCATTTCTGCCAGGATTCCTGGGTGACGGATCCATAGGCAGTTTGGAGTTCCTCAACGGTTTGGCGAACTTCGGCCAGCAGGCGAGAATTTTCGATGGCAACCGCCAGTTGGTCGGCGAGTACCTGTAACACGGTGATATCGCCTTCATCAAAGGCATTTGATTCTTTGGACTGCACATCTATGGCCCCAATAATGCGGTTGCCCACGATCAGCGGCAGCGCTATTTCAGAGCGGGTTTCGGGCAATAAAGGGTGTGCAAAATGGGCAATATCGGAATCCACATCCAGAGTGATGCGGGGCACTCCTTGGCTGGTGACATATCCCACAATTCCGGTTTGCCCCACTTTCAGGCGGTGATCTCGACGCAGCATCTCTTTTCCCCCTTCACTATTCGCAGCTCTCAAAATAGCGTACTCACCCCGATCATCCAGCAGGAAAATTCCGGCATGATAAAAGCCAAATCGATCTTGAATCAGGTTAACGGTTCGATTGAGCAAATCTTCCAGATTTTGCAGGTTGCTGGCATCTCGGGCAACCTGGGCCGCGGTTTGAAGTTGGACAGCTTGTCGCTCGTATTCTCGGGTGCGCGCGGCTACCTGAATTTCTAACCCGCTCAGAAGGCTGCGGATTTGGGAGGTCATGGCATTGAAGGCCACCGCCAGGCGGCCAATTTCATCCTGAGTGATTACCGGAACTTGCAGGGTCATATCACCGGCTGCAATGTGTTCGACCAGTTCAGTCAGATTGGTAATGGGTGAT
>DOTA01000092.1 GCA_003513015.1 Chloroflexota bacterium | reverse complement strand
CAGTGCTACATGCAATCGCCCTACCCCATTCACGGCTTACTCAATCCCCCATTCTTCCCCATGATATAATCCCGCCGTGCTACCCGAACTCCACCTTGATGATGTCCTGCGTTTACGCAAACAGCACCCCTGCGGCAGCTACGAATGGAAAGTCACCCGCCTGGGTGCCGACATCGGCCTGGAATGCCAGACTTGCCAGCGCCGGGTGCTACTGCCTCGCCGCAAGCTGGCGCGCATGCTGAAATCTGTGGTGAGTTCGCCCCAAACTGAAAACGGAACATCTCCCGAATAATCAACGTTAAGACCCCCATGAAAACGAAAATAAAAACCTACTTCCTGCTATTTATGATTCTCAGCCTGACGGTTCTATTTTTAGCCGGATGCGGCCAAGCAGCCTCCAATGCCGAACCCGGCCAATTGGATGTTACCCAGGCATATCAGACGATTGAAGCCCGCTTGACCGAAGCGGTGGCCCAAACGCCAATTCCTCCTACCGTGACTTCAACGCCGGAAATTTTAGCGGCTTCCGCGACCCCCACACTGGAACCCACCCAAACATCCGCTGCGCCAACCGCCACCAAATTGCCTGCGGTTACCCAAACTCCCGCGACCAGTTGTGACCAGGCTGACGCAGCCTACCCCAGCATTGACATTACCATCCCCGATGATACTCAAATTCCCGCGGGGAACAGTTTCACCAAAGTATGGCGGATAGTCAATACCGGTACCTGCAATTGGACGGCTGAATATTCTGCGGTTTTTGTTTCCGGCGACCAGATGAGCGCGCCTGCCTCCGTTGCCATCAGCAAACCGGTTGGCCCGGGCCAGAGTGTTGATATTGATGTCACCTTGGTGGCTCCCCAAGAAGCCGGCACCTACCGGGGCTACTGGAAATTACAAAACGCCAGTGGCCAACAATTTGGTATTGGCCCTGGTGGAAAAAATTCCTTCTGGGTGCAAATTGTAGTCACCGTAGCCGATACACCCACTCCCACGGCCACACTCGCACCCACACCACAAACCCTGGTCAGCGGCTCAGTGACACTCAATGCCAACGACAGCCTTGATCTCGATACTTTGCAAATTGGTGGTGGTGCTGATCTGATTTACCTGCAGGTCAGTGATGGTATTACCATCACAGGCCATCAACTGTCCCCCTTAGGAGGCGCAACTGCGGGCGTATTCGGTACCGCGCAGCCCACTTACGCACAATGCAAAAACGCGGCCAAAAGCGCCGGGCCAGTGGATGCCAACGCCAACAGCGGTGCTTATCTTTGCTACTTAACCGATCAGGGATTAACCGGTTGGGCACGCATTGATGCGCTGGACACCACCAACGGCACGCTCAGTGTTACGATCCTGACTTGGGCTGCCCCATAAAGCTAGAAGTGGGGAGTGGGTCGTGAAAAATTATGCTGCCTGCTCCCCATTTCTCACGACCCACTCGCATGAGCACCCTCTATTTAGTCGCCACCCCCATTGGCAACCTCGAAGATATCAGCGCCCGCGCTCTGCGAGTCTTGCGCGAAGTTCACCTCATTGCTGCCGAAGATACCCGCCACACCGGCAAGCTGCTCAAACATTTCGAGATCGAAACCCCTCTCACCAGCTACTTCGAACACAACAAACTCAGCAAACTCGACAACATCCTCGCCAAACTGGCCGAGGGCGATGTGGCCTTGGTATCCGACGCGGGCACCCCGGCGCTCAACGATCCCGGGTTTGAGTTGGTGCGCGCTGCCTTAGCGGCCAGGCATCAGGTCAGCCCGGTGCCGGGGCCCAGCGCACCCCTCGCGGCGCTGGTGGCTTCGGGCCTGCCCACTGACCGCTTTCTTTACCTGGGCTACTTAGGGCGCAAAACAACCGAGCGCCACGCTCAAATTGCCGCAGTTTCCGCGCTGCCCTACACCCTGATTTTTCTCGAAACACCCCATCGCTTGTTGGATGCGCTGGTCGATTTGCAGGCGGAACTGGGGGATCGTTCCCTCGCGGTGGCGCGCGAACTCACTAAATTGCACGAAGAAATTTTTCGCGGGAGAATTTCAGAGGCCGCGGCCCATTTTGATGAATTTCCTCCCAAGGGGGAGATTACCCTCGTGGTTGACGGAGCCAACCCGGATGCCGGTCAGTGGGACCCTGCGCGGGTACGGGAATCCCTGAAAGTGGGTTTAGCTCGTGGGGATTCCGTTTCCGCCCTTTCCCGCGAAATTTCCGCGAAATCCGGCTGGAAGCGCCGTGAAATCTACCGTCTGGCCAGCGAAATGCAGGCAGAATTCGGAAATCAGGAATAAAACTGTGCCAGCATCCTGAGCTTGTCGAAGTGCGCTTTTGAGAAGGTATAAATGATGAATTTGGACGATCACGAAGTTTTTGCCGCGCTGGATGGCGAAAATTTGCTGGCTGAGATCGAATCTTTGCCCGATCAACTAGCCGCAACCTGGGGGTTGGCCCAAACCCTGGATTTGCCCGCCTGGAGGGGTCTGCGCCAGGTGGTGATCGCCGGGATGGGAGTTTCCGCGTTGGGAGGTGATTTGCTGGCGGCTTATGCGGCTTCGCTGTGTGCGCTGCCCGTGATTGTGCTGCGCGATTACACGCTCCCGGCGTGGGCCTACGGCCCCGAAACGTTAGTGATTTGCGCATCGTATGCCGGTTACACCGAAGAAGTTTTGGCCATTTTGGAGCAGGCCGTAGGGCGTAGCTGCCGCTTCCTAACGATCACCACGGGCGGGTTGCTGGCCGAGGCTGCGCGGCAGACCGGCGCGACCCTGTGGCTTTACGAGCGGAGCGAACGTACCAGCCAATTTTATGCGGCGCTGGGCTATGCCTTTGGGCTGCCGCTGGCGGTTTTCGCTCGTTTAGGCCTGATCCCTGACCCCGTGGCGGAACTTGCTGAGGCTGTGGCCTCCATGCGGGCACAGCAAGTCACCCTGGGAGCGGCGGTTCCCATCAGGCTCAACGAGGCCAAGCGGTTGGCGGGTCAATGTTTGGGGCGCTGGCTGACAGTGTGGGGTTCGGATCATCTTGTGCCGGTGGCGCGCTACTGGAAAGCGCAACTCAATTTGATCGCAAAAACCCCGGCGCAATTTGAGGCTTTGCCCGAAGGGGATCACAACACCCTGGCGGGGGTCAGTAATCCTGCGGGGATGCTGGGGAATACCATGATGTTGTTTTTGCGGGGGAAAAGTTGCCAACCGCGCAATCAATTGCGCGTCAACCTGACTAAAGAGCGTCTGATGCTTGAAGGTCTGGGAACGGATTTCTTCAACGCTAAAGGAGAGACGGTTTTGGCGCAAATGTTCAGCGCGTTGCATTTTGGCGATTACCTGGCGTATTATCTGGCGCTGGCTTATGGGGTCGATCCCAACCCCACAGGGCCGGTGGAAGAATTGAAGGCGCACTTGCTGGAGACGGCCTAAACCGCAAGCGGACAAGCGTTATAATATAAGTGTTTATCGGAAATAGGAGGCAGCACACTGAGTTAGTCGAAGTGTGCGCCCTTTGACAGGTTCAGAGCGCTATTTCCGATCATGTCTATTTTATTTGTATCAACTGATGTTATCGATAAAACAGTCAGATTGAGATCAAGCAACGATGAAGATTCGCTTACAAAAATCCACCCAGTGCTTCTTTATACTGTTTATTTTAATGCTCACAGCCACTATGCTGGCCGCTTGTGGCACGACTGAACCAACCAGCACCCTGGTTCCAACAGCTTCCCCCACAGCGATAACAACCTATACACCCGAACCAGCTACCACCATCACAGCGGAAACCGAGTCCGAAAGTAAGATGGATGGTTTGTTGCTGCCTTCGCCAACCCCTGCACCCACAGCCACACCGGGGGTGATCACCGATATGATCAGCGAACTGACACACTCTATGGGGGTAGAACAAAAAACAGTCTTCTGGGTTAGTATTGAAGATTGGCTCAACCTGGGCATATCGATCATTATTGGCCTTATTCTGGGATTCCTGGTGGCCCGCCTGGTCTATTTTGGCCTGGAAAAGATCGTTGCCAGAACTGAAACCAAACATGATGATGTTTTCATCAAGGTGATTCGCCGCCAAATCAGCCTGATTTTCATCGTGATGGGCTTTCAGGTTGGCACACTGCGTTTGCCCTTTATTGATGTACTGATCAAACGATGGCTTAACCAGATTTACATTGCCATTTACGTGGTTGCGGCCACCATTATTTTATGGCGCTTATTAGATGCCCTGGTGGCGTGGTATCAGGCCGAGATAGAACCCGATCGAAGTTCAAATCAGGTTGACACATTATTGCTCTTGCTCCATCGGATTGCCCGGACAACCCTCATCGTAATCAGTGCTATCATGCTGCTGTCGCTGTACAATATCAACGTTAATGCGCTGATCGCAGCCCTGGGGGTGGGCGGTTTGGCGATTTCCCTGGCCGCGCAAGATACCCTCTCGAACGTGATTAGCGGAATCATGATTATGGTAGATCAACCCTTTCGGGTCGGGGATCGCATCGAAATCCAGGGTTTGGGTACCTGGGGGGATGTAATGGATATCGGGCTGCGCACCACTCGCATTCGCACGCTCGACAACCGCATGGTCATCGTCCCCAATAATAAAATCAGCACCGATCAAATTGTCAATTACACCTTTCCCGATCCGCAGTACCGCATTCAAATTGAAATTGGCATCGGCTATGGGCAGGATATCGAAACCGTGCGGAAAATCATCATCGATACGGTCAGCCAGGTAGAAGGGGTTCTAAAAGACAAGCCCGTGGATGCTCTGTACGTAGCAATGGGTGACTCTGCCATGATCTTCCGCATCCGTTGGTGGATTGAATCCTACGTGGATGCTCGCCGCATGTTTGATCGGGTTTATACTGCCTTGCAGATTAACCTCGACAAAGCCGGGGTACAGATGCCGTATCCGACGTATGATATTCGCGTTTTGAAGATGCCCGAAAGTGATTCCAACCCCGAAAACCTTGAATCGCCTAAAAATAATCAGTAACCCCAAAAGGAGGCATTTCATGAGTTTCATCTATACCTGGTACGGTCACGGCACCCACGGCCTGGAAATTGCCGGCCAAAAAGTTCTGGTTGACCCTTATTTCACGGATAACCCCGCCGCCCGCGTAGAATCTAAGACAGATACGAAAGCCCATGTGCTTAAGCCGGGTGAGACTTTCGGTTTATAGCGTATTTAGTGCCCCTTAATTTGCCCCTCTTCCGAACACGGAAGAGGGGCTTTGTTTTCAGAACTCATTTCCTGATAGTTTGAAAATTGGACATGGATTTTTCTCTGAAAAGTGCCTCAGAATCTGTGAAATTGGTGTAAATCCGTGTCCCAAAATGAACGCTCAGGTAAGTGGCTTTCAGAATAACTTCCCGCAATGGATTTCAGTCACAACTTGCAGGGTGATTGTCTTTCCATCGCCTAATCGTTCGAAAATCTGCCACGCAGCCTGCTGAAATTCTTCGAAACCGGGCTGGCCTTCATCGGGCGCGTAGGAACCGGATTGCAGCCCGCCCATGAAAGCGGTGAAATCCTGCTCGATGCTGTGGGGAATCTGGATGATCTGGCACTGACCTCCGGAATAGTAATATTCTACGGGCACATCCCCCGGATGCGGATCATGCTCGCGGGTGCGGAAGCCATTTTCAGGGGTGCGAATTTCCCGCAAGCTCTGGTGATAATCCTCGCCCAGCGTTTGCAAACGGGCTACGATCAGCCAGGCTCCCGGTTTGGCAATGCGTTGAAACGCTCGCCGGGTAGGTTCGGGTTGCAGCCAGTGCAGCACCCGTCCGGCAGTGATCAAATCCACGGAGGTTGCGGCCAGTGGAATTTCCTCGGCGCGGGCCGCAAAAGCCCGAAACCCGGGAAAATCTGCCAGTTCGGCGGCGGCGGTGGCGCGCATCGCGGGGTTGGGTTCGAGCGCGTAGACTTGCTCAAAATATCCTAACAGGTGACGCGTAAACATGCCGGTGCCCGCGCCCACATCCAGCACGCGGGCACTGGCGGGGAGATCGGTCATCTCTCTGATGGCAGAGATCACCTGAGGGTTAAAATCCATGCGGTAACGGGCATATACCTGGGCCTTGTGTGAAAATCTTTGAGTGGGATCCATCTTGAATTCCTGTGTGATTGGTTTGACCTTGAGCATTATATATCATAAGGCACAGGCAGCCGGTTAAATCAGCGATCTGAATCCTGGGATAAAAATCAGACATAAACCATCCTGTTTGCGAGCGGAGATTAATATCTCTCCGCGGGCGAATCGTGTAGAATGATGAAATATCAAAGCGTGTTGAATTGAACCGAATGCGATTATTTGTTATTTTCGTGCTGATAGCCATAACTTTTCTGGCGGGCTGTGCGCAACAGACGGCGTCACCCGAAATGCTGGTCACGCGAATCGTGATTACGACTACGCCTAAACCCAGCCAAACCGCCTCGCCGACTCTCACCCCTAGCGCCACACCAACCCCAACGCCTACACTCACCCCAACCCCCACTGCCCCATCCATCTCAATGGATGGGAACCCGCGTGCCTATACCTTATTCGATCCCGTGCTGCAATCCGGCGCGCCTTGCGGTTGGGCCGATACCTTCGATTTTCCCCTCGACCCACCCAACGGAGAAGGTGCCACGGGAGGCCGTGATTTTGGCACTTACCGCGACCGCTACGAAAAATATCACGCCGGAGAAGATTGGGGTCTTACCAGCCGCAATAATTTCGGCAAGCCGGTTTACAGTATCGGCCACGGGCAGGTGACCTACGCTCAACCCCTGGGTTGGGGTGCCGATAAAGGGGTTGTCATTATCAGGCATACCTTCCCGGATGGCAGTTCGATCCTTTCGTTTTATGGGCATCTCGATCCGCCCAGTGTAACCCTGCGGGAGGGCGATTGCGTCTGGCGCGGCGATCTCGTGGGTCAAATTGGCCGCCCGCGCACCCCGCCGCATCTGCATTTCGAAGTCCGCCTGCACTTGCCATATGCCACCGGCGGCGGCTATTGGCCCAGCGATCCTACCCGGGCGGGTTGGCTGCCCCCTTCGATCACCGTGAATCAAACTCGTTTGCAGGTTTCCCCGGGTGCAGTTTGGACAAACGCCGCGCCGCTCGAATCCAGCCTACCGTTGGGTGTGGTCAACGAAAATATTTTTGTTGCGATTGAAGATGGCCGGCTGGTGGGAATCAACCTGTCTACCGGGGATAAATCCTGGTCTTTTGTGTTAAGCGAATACATCAAAAACGCCCTGCTGGATCCGGGCCGTGGGGTGCTCTACCTCTATGATGTGGTTGGCGGCTTGAGGGCATTTCCCCTCCCTGTGGAAGGGGAACCCCTCCCGGAAGAACTGGAACCTCTTTGGCGGCGGAGCTTGCCGCCTTCCGGGCGCATCGATTTAGCGCCCTTGCCCGGTGGAGGCGTGCTGGTGGGGCATAAAAACGCCCTGAGCGCTTTCTCGCCCGATGGCGATTTACTTTGGGAATCCGAGGATGATCAGTATATCGAAAATTGGGCTTTGACCGCTGATTCGCTGATCTTCACCACCGGGGATCACACCGCATCTCTCAAAATCGCGGATACCGAAGGAATTATCACCTGGATTGGAACTGCCACCGGCATTCCCTTGACCGCCGGGGAACAAACCTGGCTCTACGCCGAAGACGGACTTTACCAACTGGATGTGGGCGCACAAAGTTTTACTCGGGTTTATGCTCTGCCCGCGGCTCTGTTGCGGCGCAGCACGGCGCTCCCTTTGTCGGAGGGCGGAATAGCGCTGGTACATACCGATATTGCTGACCGGCGTTTGCTGGTTTTTGATACCCGCGGGAACTTGCAATACGAGTTTTCGCTGCCTCTCACCGGAGAACTTCATCTTCTGGAAGCGGCCAGGGAGCTATATGTGCTCTCGCAGCCCACAACTTCATCTAGCGGTTCGTACAAAACCATCGAAGTTTTCAGGGTGGATTTCGAAAAGGAATCCTTGTTCCGTCTCTTCGAAGGTAGTACACGAGCGTTCGACTTCCGCGATACCTGGGCAATTTCGCTGGGTGAACAGGGCATTTTGATGAACATTGGAGGGTGTGGACGCATTTTGCTCGATCCGCAGGCTGCCTTGCGGCGTATGGGGCAATAATCAAGTGCGCGAGACCCTAAACTTCTGATCGAACATGCTACAATCAAGGCATCTGTTCACTTTAGTTACTACCCTTTAGGAGACTCCCATGCCCACCGATTTTGCCCAACAAGCCCTCGAAATTTTACGCGATGGCAGCCAGTTCCAATGGTACGTGATCCCCCTGCTGGCCCTGGTCTTTTATGTTTACACCAACGAGATCAGCAAACAAAACTGGAACGTGGTCCTCGCCGGCCTCGCCTTTTGGGGCGCGGATTGGATTAATGAGATCGTCAATTCGATTTTCTTCCATCTCAATGTCCGGGCACCCTTTTGGGGCGCGCCCGGTTCGACAGCCTTCCTGATTTTGATCGGCCTGAACATCGAGATCATGTTCATGTTTTCCATCGCGGGGCTGGTCTGGTCGAAAATGCTGCTCCCTGACCCCAAAACCAAAATTCTGGGCCTTCCCAATCGGGCGTTCATTGCCCTCGCCGGTTCTGTTTTCTGCGTGGTCGTGGAAATCTGGCTCAACCAGGTCAATGCCCTTACCTGGGATTGGTCCTGGTGGGATGCCAACACCCCCTGGCTGATCTTCATCTTTGGGTATTTGTGGTTTTTTGTGGTTGCGTTTTGGGTGCACGATCTGGACAGCCGCAAAAAACAGATCGCCGTCGTGAGTGTGATCTGGGGGATTGCCGCGGTCCTGGTGTTGATTTTTGGTTTGGGGTTGGGTTGGATTTAAATTACAGGAATGCTGTTCCTCGCGGGAATGGCATTCCTGCCATAACAAGTAACCGACTCACCCTCTGAGTGTTCCAAACCATGAAATTTCCCCTCGCCAAAGGAGGCTCTCATGTTCATCCCCAGCATGCTGCTCAAGCAACTCTATACCTTCGGCAGCCTCGAAAATACGCCTAACGGCGTGCAGTTCGCTCTCAAGAACCGCCTGAGTGATGCCACTTTCATCGGCCTCCTGGGGGTGAAGATCGACGGTAACGCGCTCTCCCTCGAAGCTTTCACGCTAGATTTTGGGCGCGGGAACACCTTCAAACCCAGTCAGGTTTCTCCCGATCAATCCGTGGAATTCCCCCTGCGCCAGGTCGTCACCCTGAGCGCAGCCATCCCCCCACTGGCCGAAGGCAAACATAAAATCGAGATCACTTTCCAGAGCAAGCCCTTTGGCAAACTCAGTTTCAGCGTGGATGATGCCATTTCTGCGGAGGATGAGAACCGCGTTGTGATTCCGCGCGACCCCGAAAATGATTACACGACCGAAATGGCGCAGCGCCGCCAGAAATTTGTGAGTGAGGCCGCCAACGTAAAGTTGGAACACATCCCGCAATATTCATTTGACCCCGCGAGTGTAAAAGGCAACATCGAGCACTTCACGGGTGCGGTGCAAATTCCGCTGGGGTTTGCCGGGCCGCTGCAAATTAACGGCGAGCACGCCCAAGGCGAATTTCT
>DOTA01000114.1:7253-14397 GCA_003513015.1 Chloroflexota bacterium | reverse complement strand
AATCTAATTATGGGAATCACGGCCCTTTCGATCGTGGTTATTACAACCGCCATTCTGGTGATTGATTTGCTCTATCCCCTCTTTGACCCCCGCATCCGGTATTCTTAAGGAGAGCCAACATCATGAAAATACTGAAAGACCTCTTCAAAGACTACCGCTTCGTCGTGAGCTTTGGTATCCTTTGTTTTTTGCTTACCCTGGCACTGCTCACATTTTTCTCTCCTTATGACCCGGCTTTATGGGGAGAAGTCCCCAGGGATATGCCCCCCTCCTCAGAATTTCTATTGGGTACCAATTCAAAAGGGCAAGATGTTTTCTGGCTGTCTTGTTTCGCGGTCCGCAACTCATTGACCGTGGCACTGATTGCCGGCATCCTTTCGAGGGTGATCGCGGTGACCGTGGGCATGGTTGCCGGTTACAAGGGCGGCCTCACCGATCGGGTGCTGATGTTTATTAGCGATAGCTTGCTGGTGATCCCGCTATTTTTGATTATCGTAATGCTGGCGATGTTGGTGCGCGAGATGATGAACCTGCTCACATTGGGATTGTTGCTGGCCTGCTTTGGCTGGGCCTGGGATGCCCGCGTGATCCGCTCGCAGATTTTGAGTTTGCGCGAACGCGAGTTCACCCAAACGGCCATCCTTTCCGGAACGGGCACCTTGAAATTGGTATTGAAAGAATATATGCCCTTCGCCACGCCCCTGGTATTTTCTACGCTGATTAATAATATGGCTTGGTCAATTGGCATGGAAATGACCCTGGCCATCTTGGGTCTGACGAATCTGGATATCCCCACCTTGGGAACGATGATCCAGTGGGCTGTTAGCTATCAGGCCATGCTGCTGGGATACTGGTGGTGGATTTTAACCCCCGTCATTTTGTCAGTCTTCCTATTTGTGGCTTTGTACTGGCTTTCGGTGAGCATCAGCGAATACCTAGACCCGCGAACCCGGGTTCAACGGGTAGGGGCATAGGGAGCGCAAAATGAACAAAACCATTCTTAAAACCGATCACTTAAAAGCATTCTACGTGCTCGATGTGCATGGCACGCAAAAAGTAGTCAAAGCGGTTAATGATGTCAATCTCGATATTCAAGAAAATGAAGTGTACGGCATCGCGGGCGAAAGCGGATGTGGAAAAACCACCCTGCTAAAAGCCTTGGTGGCTGCTATCGAACCGCCTTTGCGGTTAATGGACGGAAAAATCCTGTATCAGGTTAACGGCAAGGAGATTGATGTCGCTTCTTTAGATCAGGAAGCAAAACGTAAGCTGCGCTGGGAGTATATTTCTTACGTGCCGCAGGGATCGATGAGCGTGCTCAATCCGGTCACCAAGCTAAAAGAAACCTATCGCGATTTCATCGGCAGCCATGTCAGCGGAAAATCAAAGGACGAAGCCTTCGAAATCGCCAAAGAGCATCTGCTTGATTTAGGGCTGCCCCTCAAAATTCTGGATGCCTATCCTCACCAGTTATCGGGCGGTATGCGCCAACGGGTAACCATTGCCCTGGCAACCTTACTCAAGCCTCGCATCATCATCGGCGATGAACCCACCACGGCCCTCGATGTTGTCGTTCAAAGAGGCGTGGTGCAACTCCTTAAGGATATCCAGGGAAAATTGCAAAATACGATAATCCTGGTTACCCATGATATGGGCGTTCAAGCCAACGTGGCCGACCGAGTCGGGATCATGTACGCTGGCAAAATCGTGGAAGAAGCGCCCACAGAAACAATCTACGGGAACCCCGCACACCCCTATACCCAATATTTGATTGATTCTTTACCCAAATTTGGGGATAAATCCACTCGAAAGAGCGTGCCGGGGAGCCCGCCTGATCTAGGAAACCTGCCCAGTGGTTGCCCCTTCCACCCCAGGTGCCCACATGTCATGGAGATCTGTAAGCAAGAAATGCCCGGCTACACAAAATTAGAACCCAATCATCGCGTTGCTTGTTGGTTGGTCGGAGAAGGAGAGAGGCTAAGTTAGCATGGAAAAGCTGCTTGAAATCGATCAACTGACAAAAGTTTTCTCCTTTGGGAGTATTCTCTCGAAAATAAAGCTCACCGCGGTGGATAATATATCCTTCGACATCAAACCGGCAGAAATCTTCGCGCTGGCAGGTGAGAGCGGCTGCGGAAAATCTACCACCGCCCGCATGATTATGGGCTTTGAGAGTCCCACCTCAGGCCAGATTATTCATAGCGGCACGGAAGTCGCTAAAAATGAAAAGGTTTGGTTTACTCAGGGCATTCAGGCCATTTTTCAAGACCCCTTTGGCACCTTCAACCCTCTGAGAACCGTGGATCGCTATTTTTTTGAGACGGTCAAAAATTACAAACTTGCCAAAAATAAAACGGATGCGATTAAGCTCATTGACGCCAAATTGAAAGCCGTGGGCCTTTCCTATGAGGAGTTCGCTGGTAAATATCCGAGTGAATTCTCGGGGGGGCAGTTGCAGCGGATTTCCGTTGCCCGGTCATTATTGACCGACCCCAAGCTTTTGATCGCCGATGAACCGGTTTCAATGGTCGACGCTTCCTTACGCATGTCGATTGTGAACCTTTTCAAAGAGTTGAAAGAAAACTTTGGCGTGAGCGTGCTCTATATCACCCACGATCTGGCCACTGCCTATTACGTGAGTGATCGCATTGCCATCATGTTTCGAGGCGACATTGTAGAAATGGGGCCAGTCGAACAGGTTTTGATGGAACCTAAACATCCTTATACCCAACTTTTGCGCGAGTCGATCCCTGAAGCGGACCCGGAAAAGCGTTGGAATTATAAGATCGATCTTTCTGAGTTAGAATACGAAGAATATATGCGCAAGGGCTGCAAGTTTGCGGGTCGCTGTCCGCAGGTAATGGAAATCTGCAAAGCCGAAATGCCTCAAGATACTCAAGTGGGCAAAGCCTTCGTCAAATGCCACTTATATTCCGAATCCCAAAAATCACAAAACGAAGTAATCTAATCTGGCGATCGAATTTGTTACCCTGTTATCCGAGAAGGAGTTTTCAATGAGCCAAACCACCCAACCAGACCAGCCTATTTATCTGGATACCACCCATACCAACGATGAACGCGTCAAAGATTTGATTGCCCGCCTCACCCTGGATGAGAAAGTCGGCCTGATGAGTCATCCCGCCAAAGGGGTGCCGCGCCTGGGGATTCCCGCTTACAATTATTGGAGCGAAGCGTTGCACGGCGTAGCCCGCAACGGACGGGCCACGGTTTTTCCGCAGGCCATCGGCATGGCCGCCACCTGGGATCGAGATTTGATCAAGCAGGTGGGCGATGCCATTGGCGATGAAGCGCGCGCCAAATATCACGCCGCGCTCAAACGCCACGGCTACACTCAAATCTATCAGGGCCTGACCTTTTGGTCGCCCAATGTCAACCTGTTTCGCGATCCGCGTTGGGGGCGTGGGCAAGAAACCTGGGGTGAAGACCCCTTCTTCGCTGGTGAAATGGGCTCGGCCTATGTCACCGGCTTACAGGGCGATCATCCCAAATATCTCAAGGCTGCGGCCTGCGCCAAACATTACGCCGTCCACTCCGGGCCAGAGAGCCAGCGGCACACCTTCAATGCCATTGTCTCGCGCCGCGAGCTTTACGATACCTACCTGCCCGCCTTCAAAAAACTGGTGATCGATGCCAAAGTTGAAGCTGTGATGGGTGCTTATAACCGCACCCTCGATGAACCTTGCTGCGCCAGCCAGCTTTTGCTGCTCGATATTCTGCGGGGTGAGTGGGGCTTTGAGGGCCATGTCGTTTCAGATTGCGGCGCGCTGGCCGATTTCCACCTACACCACAAAATTACCGCCGATGCTGCCGAATCGGCCGCGCTAGCCTTGCAAAAAGGCTGCGATTTAGGCTGCGATGTGATTTTTGATGAAATCCCGGAAGCCATCGAACGCGGCCTGATCCAAGAAACGGATGTGGATCGCGCCCTGGAACATACCCTGGGGACGCGCTTTAAATTGGGCATGTTCGATCCACCCGAAGATGTGCCTTTTACCTCCATTTCGATGGAGGTGGTCGCCTCGCCCGCGCATCGTCAACTGGCCTATCAAACCGCGGTCGAATCGGTCGTTTTGCTCAAAAACAAAAACAATATTCTCCCCATCAAATCCGAAACGAAAAAAATCTTCCTTACTGGGCCGAGTGCCACCAGCCTGGAAGTTTTGCTCGGAAATTATTACGGCTTCAACAATGAAATGAGTACCCTCCTCGAAGGCATTACCGGCCGAGTGCCCGAAGGCATGGGATTGGAATACCACCCCGGGGCGCTCTTCAAGCACCCGAATGAGATCAGCCAAACCTGGGCACCCCACATGGCGCAATCTGCGGATATCACCATCGCTTGTGTCGGCAACAACTCTATGTTGGAAGGCGAAGAGGGCGAATCGCTGCTCACGCCCATCAACGGCGACCGCGAAGATATTGCCCTTCAAGCCAGCCAGGTGGAATACATCAAAACGCTCGCCATTCACGGAGCCAGAATCGTGCTGGTGGTTACGGGCGGCAGCCCTATTGCCCTCGGCGAAGTAGAAGAAATGGTCGAGGCCATCATCTTCGTCTGGTACCCGGGCATGGAGGGCGGCAAAGCCGTCGCCGATGTGCTCTTTGGGGATGTTTCCCCCGGCGGTAAGCTGCCCCTCACCTTCCCCAAGTCGCTCGATCAACTGCCCCCCTTCGATGATTACCGCATGGTTGGACGCACTTATCGCTACATGACGGAAGAACCCCTTTACCCCTTTGGATTTGGCTTAAGTTACAGCGCCTTCGAATATAACAATCTGGAATTTGAGAGGGCTGCCGCTAAATTAGGCGAAAGCCTGCCCCTGAAAGTCACCGTTAAAAACGTAGGCGTCCGTGCTGCCGCCGAAGTGGCCCAGTTCTACCTCAGNNTCGAAGTAGGCGGGTGTTCCCCTGGGAAACGTGGTCAAACCCTGGGTGCGCCTGCACCTTTGGTTGCGGAATTCAAATTACACTAACGGTTTAACTCCAAAGTAGCTTACGCCGCCCCAGGGCGGCGTAAGCTACTTTATAATATTTACCGGTACCCAACGATTTCATCTGAGCGAAAAATTCAGCATCATGAAAACTAGCGATATCCAAATCCGAGACCCGTTCATTTTCCCTGACCCCGCAGAAAACACGTATTACATGTTCGGCACCACCGACCGGAATTGTTGGAAAGGCCCTGGCGGTGGTTTCGATTGCTATAAAAGCAAGGATTTGGTCGCATGGGATGGCCCCATTCCAGCCTTCCGGCCGGATCAATCCTTCTGGGGCAAAGAAAATTTCTGGGCACCCGAAGTTCATTTTTATAATGGCCGCTACTATATGTTTGCCAGTTTCAAAGCGGATCGGCGTTACCGGGCCACGCAAATTTTAGTTTCAGATCATGTGACAGGGCCGTACACGCCGCTAACCGAAGACCCAACCACCCCCTCAGATTGGCAATGTTTGGATGGTACCTTGCATGTTGATGATGATGGCACCCCCTGGATTGTTTTTTGCCACGAATGGGTGCAGATTCATAATGGCTCCATTTGTGCTTTGAAGTTGGCACCCGATTTGAAGAAATCCGTTGGCCGTCCCGTGTATCTCTTCTCGGCATCCGAAGCGCCCTGGGCGTTGAGCATGATGGGTTGGGAGGGTGGCGATCCCCGCTATCATTTCCCCACGTATGTAACGGATGGCCCCTTCCTTTACCGGGCGAAATCCGGCGCTTTGCTCATGTTGTGGTCCAGTTTTGGCGCGCAAGGCTATGCCATGGGGATCGCCCACTCAGCTTCCGGCCAGGTTACCGGCCCCTGGCAGCAGGACCCTGATCCCTTGTGGGCAGCGGATGGCGGGCACGGTATGGTTTTCAAAACCTTCGATGATCGGTTGATGCTGACATTCCACAGCCCCAACCAGACCCCCAACGAACGACCGGCTTTCATTGAACTCGCTGAAACGCAGGAGAATATTTCTCTCAAAGCGGGCAATCCATAACGGATGCATAAATTCGATTACAATTTTAAAGGCACATTTCTACGAATTGAGAATACATCTAAATAATAATTCCAAAATTAGGAGCGAATATGTACATCCCTCAACCTGAACACAAATTCACCTTTGGCCTGTGGACGGTCGGTAATACCGGCCGCGATCCTTTTGGCGGCCCCACGCGCCTGGGGCTCTCCCCCGCCGAACTTGTCCGCCTGCTGGGTGAAGTCGGCGCTTACGGCGTCAACTTCCACGATAACGATCTGATCCCCATCGATGCTACCCCCGCGGAGACCGCCGCCATCAAAAAGGAATTCCGCGCCGCGCTTGATGAGACTGGCCTGGTGGTTCCCATGGCGACTACCAACCTCTTCGGCGATCCCGTTTTCAAAGATGGTGCTTTCACCAGCAACGATCCCAAAGTACGCGCTTATGCTATTCAAAAAACGATGCACGCCATCGATCTGGGCGTGGAGTTTGGCGCAAAAATCTACGTTTTTTGGGGCGGGCGCGAAGGCACTGAAACGGATGCCTCCAAAAATCCCGTTGACGCCATCCGCTGGAACCGCGAAGCGCTGAACTTCTTCTGCGAATATGCCCTCGATCAGGGCTACGCCGCGGCCGATGGCAGCGGTCTCAAATTTGCCCTAGAAGCCAAGCCCAACGAACCCCGCGCCGACATCTATAACCCTACCACCGGGCATATGCTGGCTTTCATCGCCACCCTCGATCACCCCGAAATGGTGGGGGTCAACCCCGAGGTGGCGCACGAACACATGGCCGGGATCAACTTTACTCACGGCGTGGCCCAGGCCTGGGAAGCGGGCAAACTCTTCCACATTGATCTCAACGACCAATACCCCGGCCGTTACGATCAAGATTTGCGCTTTGGCTCGCGCGACATCAAGGCCGCCTTCTTCCTGGTCAAATTCCTTGAAGATGTGGGCTACGCGGGCAGCCGCCACTTCGATGCCCATGCCTACCGCACCGAAGATTACAACGGCGTCAAAGATTTTGCCCGCGGCTGTATGCGCACTTACCTGATTCTCAAAGAGAAGGCCGCTCAATTTAACGCCGACCCTGAAATTCAGGCGCTGCTAGCCGAAATCACCGCTGACGATGGCAGCATGGATGCTTTCAAGGGTGC
>DOTA01000114.1:0-7215 GCA_003513015.1 Chloroflexota bacterium | reverse complement strand
TGTGGAGCGAACAAAGCCCGGATTTATGGTGGGCAGCCACCATTGAGAGTATCCGCGGCGTTTTGGCTAAATCCGGCGTGAGCGGCGCGCAAATCCAGGGTATCGGCCTGACCGGGCAAATGCACGGCTTGGTAATCCTCGATAAAAATGGGGAAATTCTGCGCCCTGCCATTTTGTGGAACGACCAGCGCACTGGCCCGCAATGTGAGGCCATCCGCGCCCGCCTGGGCAAAGAGAAATTGATCCAGATCACCGGCAACGATGCCCTCACCGGTTTCACCGCGCCTAAAATTCTGTGGGTACAGGATGAAGAACCGGAAATCTACGCCCAGATTGCCCACATCTTACTTCCCAAGGATTACGTGCGCTTCAAATTGACCGGTGAATACGCCATGGATCGCGCGGGTGGTTCGGGAACCATCCTGTTTGATCTGCGGCAGCGTGACTGGTCCCCCGAAGTGCTGCAAGCCCTGGAGATCAACCCTGCCTGGCTGCCCCCAACCTTTGAAGGCACCCAAATCACCGGGGTGGTTTCGCCCAAGGCAGCCGAGGTTACCGGATTGGTAGCAGGCATCCCCGTGGTGGGTGGCGGTGGCGATCAGGCTGCCGCCGCGGTCGGCACAGGCGCGGTCGAAGCCGGGATTGTTTCCGTTAGCTTGGGGACTTCGGGTGTGGTTTTCGCAGCCACGGATACACCCGCCATCGAGCCGCAGGGCCGTTTGCACGCCTTTTGCCATGCCGTCCCCGGCAAGTGGCACCTGATGGGCGTGATGCTCTCGGCCGCGGGCAGCCTGCGCTGGCACCGGGATACGTTTGCCCCTGGGCTGGATTTCAACACTTTGGTGGAAGCCGCCGCCCCAATCCCCGCGGGGAGTGATGGGCTGCTGTTTTTGCCCTATCTGACGGGCGAGCGCACCCCGCACCCCGATCCGCTGGCACGCGGGGCCTTTGTAGGGCTGACGGTGCGGCACAGTCTGCCGCATCTGACGCGCGCCGTGCTGGAAGGAGTAGCCTTTGGGCTGCGCGATAGCTTTGAGTTGTTGAAGCAAACCGGATTACCAGAAATATCCCAGGTGCGGGCTACCGGCGGCGGGGCGCGCAGCCCCCTTTGGCGGCAAATTCTGGCGGATGTGTTTGATTCCGAATTGGTGACGGTCAACACTGAGGAAGGGGCCGCCTACGGCGCGGCGTTGCTAGCCGCCACGGGCACGGGAACTTTCCCAGATGTGGCTGCGGCCTGTCGGGAAGCGATCCAAATCACAACGCATACCGAACCGGGTGAGGCCGTCGAAACCTATCAGCGAATGTATCCCCTTTATCAAGGGCTGTACCCGGCTTTGAAAGCCACCTTTGGCCAATTGTGATCGCAGCGATTAATCGGGTTGCCCTAGCGTGAAATAGAAGGTGGCTCCCTGCCCCGGAGAGGCCTGGACCCAGATATCTCCGTTGTGGCGGTGGATGATGCGTTTCACAGTGGCAAGCCCAATGCCGTGGCCTTCGAACTCGTGGGCACTATGCAAACGCTGAAAAGTGCCAAATAGTTTGTCGGCATACGCCATATCAAAACCTGCGCCGTTATCTTTGATAAAAAATACAGTTGTGCTACCCTGCTTTTGCTTACCAAATTCAATCTGTGCTTGTGGATTTTTGGATGAATACTTCCAGGCATTGCCCAAAAGATTTTCAAGCACGATCCGGATTAAAACCGGATCGCCATAAGCCATTAAATCTGGGGTAACTTGATAGTTGGCAGACCGTTTGGGATCACCAGCCTGCAATAGCTCCAGCACATCCGTCGCCACCATGCTCAAGTTAATGGTCTGCCGCTGCATTTCGCTGCGAGATAGCCGTGATAAAAGCAGCACCCCATCAATTTTGTCAGACATTTCCCTGGCAGCTTTGATTAATTTTTCGAGTAGCCCTCTTCCGGAAGCGTCAAGTTGCTCGCCGTAATCCTCATACAATATGGCACTAAAGCCACTCACGCCCCGTAACGGTGCGCGTAAATCATGCGAAATGGAATAGGAAAAAGCCTCTAACTCTTTGTTGACTTCCTCTAATTCAGCGGTGCGTTCTTTGACGCGCTGCTCAAGTTCTTCATTGAGTTGTTGGATTTGGTGCTCGGCCTGGACGCGCTCGGTAATATCGATGGTGCCCCCAATATATACGATTTCGCCGTTCAATTCAATTTGTTCGCCCCAACCAAGGGCATGACCAATTCTCCCATTTTTCTTCCGAAAGGGGATCTCATAATTTTGGATATATCCTTGAGTCAAGAATTTTTCTGTAAAATCATGGAGTTTTTCCTGATCTGGGTATAGATTCAATTCGGCATTGGTTTTTTCGAGCGCTTCTTCGCGTGAGTATCCCGTAATTTTTGTAAAGCTTTCATTGATATCGATGTATCTTCTATCCCTGGCCCCTTGAAGAAGGATTGCCATGGGGCTGGCATGAAAGACTTTTGAGAATTTCTCTTCGGAGGAACGTAACTCTACTTGGATTTGTTTCTGGTTTTCAAGCAGATGTTTGGAGTTTTCAATTGCCTGAGAGAGTGTATCGAGGGTGATGGTCAAGCTTGGAATTATAATTGCCAGGTTCAGGATCAGCACAAGCCACCCTGAGCGCGCCGGGAAAGGGAAGATGGCTGGAATCTTTACTCCAAGTGCATCCAGGCAAACCAAAATAAACCCAATGAAAATAGCCGCGCCGCCATAAACATTCATGCCCCGTCTTCCTAGCAGTAAACCAGCAAGTACAGTTCCGGAAATGTAAAAGATGGCATCCAGGCTGCGCATACCCCCCGACAGGCAAACGAGGATTGTTGTCAGTACCCAAACCGAAGAGAGGAAAATGAGACTGGCAGAGCGAATCTTCATAGATTTCGCCTGGATATATGTTACCGTTGAGATTCCGATCAAAATACTCAACGCTATGAAAGTGACCAGTTTCTCTTCAAATACGAAAATTACGCCTAAAAACCCGATGAAACCGGCAAGGCCAGTGCTTATCGAAAGGCCATAAAGCACCGTAGCCTGCCGTTGTAAGTGTTCATCTGCGTGACTGGGGTGTTGAAAGATTTTTGAAATTATCAAATTTATCATGGGATAACCCTCGAATACGTGGCGTTACCAATATGATGATTGAGAAAACTTGGATGACTCCTATAAAGGTAATACCAACCATAATAACATTATTTGCCAGGAGTACGCCAAAAACAAAACCCTGAAACCCTGGCAATGCCTGGGGTATCGAAGCGAAAGTTATATTCTCTAAAAAATTGGTAGTGGTTGATTTGTAAACAATGAAGAAAAAACCGCTATCACCCTGAGCCAAAGGCGACACTTGTACTTGCACTCCCTGGCACCGCACGCTAGGGCAGGTGTGCAGTGCCAGACATCACTACTTACATATCTAATATTTTAAAAAATAGAAGGCCGATTGATGCAAAATGTCAAATTAGCTATTTCTTGTAACCTTTGATGCGTTTTTGAATCAGATAGAATGAACAAACCCGATGATGTTATGGTATAAAACACCTAAAAAAGGTGACAAATTTAACTGTCCACATTAAGGGCTTTTGGCGATGATCCACAAAGCCCTAACGAATTGGAGAAAATATGACCCATAAAGTTTCAATAATTGGAGCCGGCATGACCGGCTCGACGAGCGCGCACTGGCTGGCGGAACGCGAAATCGCCGATATAGTGCTGGTAGATATTGTAGAAGGGATGCCCCAAGGGAAAGCCCTGGATATGCAGGAAGCCATGCCCATTATTGGTAAAGATGTGAGCATCGTGGGTTCCAATGACTATACTGCAACCGAAGGTTCTGATATTATCATCATCACCGCCGGGCTGCCCCGTAAACCCGGGATGAGCCGCGACGATTTGTTGAGCACCAATGCCGAGATAGTTGGAAAAGCTGCTGCCGAAACGCTGAAATATTCCCCAAATGCGTTTTACATCATTTTGACCAACCCCCTGGATACCATGGCGTATCTCACTCTGAAAAAGAATGGCCTGCCGCGCAACCGTGTGATTGGTCAGGCCGGTATCCTGGATTCGGCGCGGATGCGCGCCTTTGTGGCCATGGAAACTGGTGTGAGCGTGGAAAATATCAACTGCTACGTCCTGGGTGGGCATGGTGATGAAATGGTGCCGTTGACGCGCCATTCCAACATTGCGGGGGTTCCGCTCAATGAATATATCCCTGCAGAGAAGCTGGATGCCATTGTGGCCCGTACCCGCAAGGGTGGCGGCGAGATTGTCAGCTTGCTGAAGACCGGTTCTGCCTTTTATGCTCCTGCGGCAGCCTGTGCCCAGATGGCGGAAGCGATCCTCAAAGATAAGAAACTTATCGTTCCGGCTGCGGCCTACATGGAAGGCGAATACGGCCTGCATGATATTTTCTTTGGTGTGCCCGTGATGTTGGGGGCCGACGGGCTGGAAAAGATCATTGAATACAGCCTGAATGAAGATGAAAAAGCTGCGCTGGCAAAATCTGCCGCCGCGGTGCAAGAAACTCACGAGGCCCTTAAAAACCTGGTGGAGTTTTAGGTAAACAGACATTCTCAGGGCGTGGCCAGGCTGCGCCCTGCACTATTTTTTGGAGGTGTTAAATGATATTGCACGAAAAACTGGCTGCTCAACTCCCCGAGCAGCGTAACCGCTACCGCAAGCTGGCCAAAGAAAATGCAGAAGTTGTGGTTGCCCAAGTGACGGTTGGTCAAATTGTAGGTGGGATGCGCGATATCAAATCCCTGTTGACCGACGTATCTTTTGTGGACCCAGGGGAAGGTATCCGCTTTCGGGGCATGACCATCCCCGAAACGTTGGCAGCGCTGCCCAAGCCCGATGGTGCGGATTTGCCCTACGTGGGCGGTCTGTTCTACCTGTTGCTGATCGGTGAAGTCCCCACGAAAGAGCAGGCGCTGGCCGTGGAAACTGAATGGGTCAAGCGCAGCGATGTGCCCCAGCATGTCTTCGACACCCTGCGGGCCATGCCCAAGGAAACCCACCCGATGACGCTCTTCTCTTTGGCGGTGCAATCCTTGCAAACGCAATCTGAGTTCTCCCGCCGCTATCAGGAAGGCATGACCAAGGATGTTTATTGGGAACCCGCGTTAGAAGATACCCTCAACCTGACCGCCAAGTTACCGGTGGTGGCTGCTTTCATCTACAACCTGAAATATCGCGAGGGCCAGGAACCGAAAGTAGATCCCCATCTGGATTACGGCGCGAACTTTGCCCAAATGCTGGGCATGGAAGATCAGCAGGGTTACGCCGACCTTTCCCGGCTGTACATCATCATCCACTCCGACCACGAGTCCGGGAACGCTTCGGCGCATGCCACCCATCTGGCTGCTTCCACGCTTTCAGATATTTACTACGCCTTTTCTGCGGGTNNCTGGCCGGTCCGTTGCACGGCCTCGCCAACCAGGAATGCCTGGGTTGGTTGCTCGGTGTGCGTGATCTGTTTGGTGGCGTGCCCACCAAAGAACAACTCCGTCAGTATGCCTGGGATACCCTAGAGAGCGGTAAAGTGATCCCCGGTTATGGACACGCCGTATTGCGCGTGCCCGATCCGCGCTTCACTGCGCAAATGGAATTTGCCAAAGAGCGCTTCCCCGATGATACCCTGGTGCAAATCGCAGATATGGTCTTCGAGATTGTGCCGCAGGTCCTCCGGGAACAGGGCAAGGCCAAGAACCCGGCCCCCAATGTGGATGCCATCTCCGGTACGTTGCAGTATTACTATGGCTTGCAGGAATTCGATTTCTACACCGTGCTGTTCGGCGTCAGCCGCGCCCTGGGGGTGACGGCCAACTACGTGTGGGCGCGTGCGCTGGGTCAGCCGATCGAACGGCCCAAATCATTAACCACCAAAATGCTGGAAGAGATTGTTGCTGCTGCCCAATAACGGTAACAGCCATAAATTCCGGAAAGTTACCCAAAAGCCGCAGGTACATCGCCCGCGGCTTTTTTTAACCCTTTAGGGATTTAATGGCGGGATGCCTGAAAAAGAGAACCACCAGCTTAGCCGATGGGAGATAAAAACTTATTGCGTTGATTCTAAATTCCAATACCGCATTCACTTTCAAGCCTTGAGGTTATAATACCTTCCTGGAGAAAAACATATGGAAGAACGCTTACAGAAAATCCTATCACGCGCTGGATTAGGCTCACGCCGGGCCTGCGAAGAACTCATCGCCAAAGGCCGGGTAACCGTAAATGGGCGGCTGGCAACTCTGGGCATGAAAGCTGATCCCGTCAAAGATAAAATTGCGGTCAACGAAAAGCCCATCGAATTCGATGAAGAACTCAAATACATCATCCTGAACAAACCGCGCAACGTGATCTCGGCGGCTTCGCCGCAAGATAACCGCAAAACCGTGCGCGATCTGGTGGAGGAACCCGGCCACCTCTACCCCGTAGGCCGACTGGATGTAGACAGTGAAGGCTTGATTATTCTCACTAACGATGGTGACCTCACAAACTTGCTGACGCACCCGCGCTATGGGCATGAAAAAGAATACAAAGTTCTCGTGGCGCGCCAACCTGATGAAAAGCAACTAACTGCCTGGCGCAATGGTGTGGTGTTGGAAGATGGTTATCGTACCCAACCGGTGCAGGTAACGCTCGCGGGTTTGTATGGCAAAGGGGCCTGGTTGAAAGTTATTCTCAAAGAGGGGCGCAAACGCCAAATCCGCGAGATGGGCAAACTCACCGGTTTACCGGTGGTGCGCATCCGCCGGATACGGATTGGCCCATTATGGTTAGGGAAATTAAAACCGGGGCAGTGGCGTCACTTGAAACCCGATGAAGTAAAAGCGCTCAAAGAACGCCCTGGCAGCAAACCGCAGACCCGCACCTATTATCAGAAGAAGAAGTAAACCTATCTTAACTGGGGCGGGCTTCTTTTGTCAGATTTTCCCCTTCAATTCGTTCATTATTGCAGATGTTGAAACACACCAGCCTCGGGGTCGGCGAAATTCTGTTGTATGACTACCTCCACGCCTGAAAACGCCTCCCCAGTGCAACTTAACCTGCGCAACTCTGAAGCGTTTCAAAAGCTTTACGCGCAGCGTTATTTGACGGTGTATCGGTTCATCTATGGTCTGCATGGCGGCCCCAGCGAAGATGTTGAGGATCTAACCGCCGAAACTTTCGTGCGGGCCTGGAAAGCACGGCGCCGTTTTCGGGGCACAGAGCGGGC
>DOTA01000032.1 GCA_003513015.1 Chloroflexota bacterium | reverse complement strand
GCGGGCGAGTTCTAGCGCGGCTTGGCGTGAATTGACTTCCCCTTCCGCCTGAGCTTCGCGTACCGCCTCTAAAATTTCCCCAATGATCGGGCTGGGCTGCAACCCTAATTCGGTGATCAAATCATTCCCCGAGATCAGTGCTGGCGGGCGGATTTGCTCGCTAGGCCGTTCCCACCAGGCTTCTAGCATCTCTCGCACAGTATCCACTTGCTCTGTCCAACGTTCTGTGGTCAGGGTAGGGCCATAAGTCGCCCAAACATCTGCCAACGAAAGCAGGCAAATATCCACCCCGGCCTCCCCAGCATCGCGAAAAAAGCGGTAAATGGCCTGCCTCGAGGGGCCGCCTGCTGCGTGTGCCAATAATGAAGGCCGCATGTGATGCCGGACGATAGTCGCCAGCCGCTGGACTTCAATGTTGCTCAAATGTAAAGCCTCGGCCCGCTGGGTGATCACTTCGGCCCCAAGTTCATCGTGATTGAAAAAGCGCACGCGGCCACTCTCTTCAACGCTGCGGGTCTGTGGTTTGGAGACATCATGATACAGCGCCGCCAGGAAGAGCAGCGACCGAACAGGCCGATCAGTGATTGGCTCGGATTGCAGGTGGGTTTTGATCTGTTCGCGGTACCGGCCTAACCGCATACTGAGTACGCCCAACATCAAGTTTCCGGATGCTTCGGGATTGTGAGTGGCCCCTAAGGTGTTCAGCACACCTTCGAGAACCCGCAGCGAATCTAGGGTGTGATTCCAGACATCTTTGACGTGCGGCGGCGATTGGGTGATTCCCGCCATCTCGGGCAATTCCGGGAAAACGTAGGGCAACACACCCAGCATTTCCAGCGCTCGGATAGATGTGTGCGGCTGTGGGCCGCCCAAAATGTGTAGCAGCTCATCGCGCAGCCGTTCAGGCGAAATCTCAGCTAACCCAGGGACCGCAGCCTTCATCTGTTGGCGGGTGGCGGGGTCGATGTGCAAGTCAAATTTGGCGGCCAGGCGAATGGCGCGCAGCACTCGCAGGGGATCGTTGCTGAGGGAGTTTGCCGAGCAAGCTCGCAGGCGTTTTTGGCGCAAATCGGCGGCACCGCCCAAAGGGTCGATGAGAGCTTGCGGATCGCGCAAATCGAGCGCCATGGCATTGATGGTGAAATCGCGGTCGCGCAGATCACTTTCCAGGTCAGGGCCGCGGTAGGAGGCAAAATCGAGCACCTCGCGACCGCCTAGTTCGTTGTTCAGAATCAAACGGGCAGTGCCGCGTTCCGCATCCAGCGGATAGTAGGCCCCTCCAAGTTGATTCGCCAGTCTGCGGCTGATGACGAGGGCTTGATCGGGCAGCACAAAATCGTAATCGTGCAACGCTCGCGACAGCAAGAGATCGCGCACAGCGCCACCTACCAGATAAACGGGCACATCTGCTGGCAGGACCGCGCGAATTTCTTCCAATAACGGTGGGATTAAAAGTGGGGTGCTCATAGGAATGAAACTGATTTCTGGGGTTTCTTTGTGGCGAGCGCTTTTGGCGGCCAGCAAGGCCTGTTCGGGAGTGCCGCCTTGTCCGACGATTTTGCCCCGCAAGCGCGCCACCCAACGCCCGGCATAAGGGGACAGATTTTCGCTCGAATGGTCAGAATCCCTCTGAAATTTCACATTTATTTATCTTATTCCGGGGGTTGGAATTTTTCAACGTTGACGGTGCCAATAAAGGGCAGGTTCCGGTAATATTCGTCAAGATCCAAGCCATAGCCGAAAACGAATTTATCGGGAATCACGAATCCACAAAAATCAATGGGAACTTTGGTTTCGCGGCGTTCGGCTTTATCAAGCAAAGTGCAGATGCGCAGACTGGCGGGTTTGCGCGTAGCCAGTAACTCCATCACGGATGCGATGGTGTGGCCGCTGTCAATGATATCTTCGACCAGCACCACGTTGCGGTTATGGATGTCGTCTTTGAGATCCATAGTCAGGCGCACTTGTCCGCTGGATTGGCGCGCTCCAGCCCCATAGGATGAGATCGCCATGAAGTCGATCGTGTGCGGCACGCTGATCTGGCGCATCAGATCGGTGAGGAAGAGCACGCCGCCGCGCAAAATGCAGACCAGGTGTAAATCTTGACCCTGGTAGACGCGGCTGATTTCAGCGCCAAGCTCGGCGATGCGGGCTTGCAGGGTGGGGGCGTCGATGAGGGTTTCGTCGAGAAATTCGTGATAATCTTGCATACTTGCTCCGTGAAACTTATCCGGTTGGGCGGTTTAGCGGGGAACTTCGTGGTGCTCGCGGCAGCGAGCTTCGTACATTTCTGCCGCGCCCACGATCACCACGGGATCGTCGTAACGAGCGGGGCGGCCATCGACCAGACGTTGGGTACGGGAGGCTTCTTCGCCGCAAACCACGCAGATGGCGTGCAGTTTGCTGACTTCTTCGGCCTGTGAGAGCAAAATGGGCATGGGGCCGAAAGGTTCGCCGCGAAAATCCATATCCAGCCCGGCGGCGATCACGCGCAGGCCGCGATCAGCCAGGGCTTGGGTGATGTTGACAATTTCGGGATCAAAAAATTGGGCTTCGTCGATGGCGACAACGGTTGTGTCGGGATCAAGGTATTTGCTGATTTCCGCAGAGCTTTGGATGGGCAGCGCATCGAAATTGGCTCCGGCGTGTGAGGTGACTTTCTCTTCGGCGTAGCGGTTGTCAATGGTGGGTTTGAAAACCTGCACTTTTTGTTGGGCAATGGTGGCGCGGCGTAGGCGGCGAATCAACTCTTCGGTTTTGCCGCAGAACATGGAGCCGGTGATCACTTCGATGGAGCCTCTGTGATGTTTCATAAAATACCTCGGTTAGAAAATAAGGGTGTTTGTGTATCCGCTGCTGAATTCTAACACAGGTACTTTCGTGTGTTGACAAGTTTTCTCAAAGCGGTTATAAGCCTTATCAACCCATTTAAAGGCCTCCCTGGTGAAAATCCTATCGATTAGCGACACAGTTATTCCAACAATCTATTCCCCCCTGGTTTTTGAAAAATTCTCGGATGTGGATTGTGTGATTGGCTGTGGAGATTTGCCTTATTATTACCAGGAATACATCATCAGTTCGCTTAACGTTCCCCTGTTTTTTGTGCACGGCAATCACGATTCCGCCGTTGAAACCAGCGATCACGGGGAATGCACTTATCCGCATGGGGGCACGAATCTGCATCGGCGTGTTTTTCGCTATGAAGGTTTGTTGATAGCGGGCGTGCAGGGCAGCATTCGCTACAACAACAACGGCAAATATCAATACACACAGTTTCAAATGTGGCAGTCTGTGCTGAAGCTGGTTCCGGGTTTGTTATGGAACCGGCTTTTTTATGGTCGTTATTTGGATGTTTTCGTGACTCACGCACCGCCCTGGGGCATTCATGATGGGCCGGATTATCCCCACATTGGTATTCAGGCTTTTCGCTGGCTGCTGAAAACCTTTAAACCGCGGTTTCATCTGCATGGTCATATCCACGTTTACCGCCCGGATGTGATCGTGGAAACCCAGTTTGGGGCAACCAAAGTAGTAAATACCTACGGCTACAAAGTGACAGAACTAACGGCAAATTAGCGTAGGGATGTTCGTCTCCCGCAATAGCTCATCCACCAAACTCCCCTTAACGATTTCAACCACCGGGCTGGCTTTGTAGCCCCCAATCAGGATCAAATCACACCCCCGATCTTGCGCAGTTTTTAGGACGTTCTGAACGACTTCGCCCTGCGTTACGAGATATTCGATGGATGGATTCTCCTCACCGAGGTAGTCGCGGGCGGCTGCTTGCACGGCTTCGGCGTTGATCCCGCTATGTTCAACGGTCAGCACCACCAGGGGAATTTCCCACTTGCAGGCCATGTAGGCGGCGATGAACAGGGCTTCTTCGGCTTTGGGGCTGCCATTGTAAGCCAGCAGTGCTTTGCGGATGGGGCTGGCCTCTCCCGGAACCGCCAAAATCGGGCGTGAACAACGCCGCACCATAATGCGGAATCCCGAACTCAAACGCGCCAGAAGCTTGTTGGCCGGGGGATGGGTCAACTTCCCAATCACGAGATCGGCCCATTGGGCGCGCTCGCAGATCTGACGGGCCGCGCTGCCCACTTCCACGGCCAGCTCCCCCTGGAGGCCGGCCTCCGCGCAACGCCGCTTGAATTCTTCGGTGAGGGTTTTTACCTTGGGGCTGTCGAGCTTTTTAGGATTCGGAATCACATGCAAGCCGCGCAGCGTCGCTTTCTCTCTTTGGGCAATCTGAATCGCCTGATCCAGCGCCTGCCACTCGTTATCATCTTTACTAATCCCCACTAAAATATTCGAAAATAAATGATCGGATTTATCCTGTGCGAGATGTTCTGCGCGCCAATGGCCCGTTGAAGGCCCAGATTCTAGCCCGTCGGGTGTAACGGCGTCTAAAATGCGGCTGGTGACGCGCCCAATGGTTTGAGATAACCCCGCAGTATACTGCGCCATCAAGTTGTCGGCCACGGTTTCGGTTTCGAATTTCCAGCCCAGGTTGGTTTCTAGTTCTTCCCGGTGTTTGGCCAGCCAAATATAAAGATCGGTTTCGGTGCGGTTGGGGAAGGTGCGCAAAATACCGCGTTCACGGATCACATCGATCACCGGCAAATAAACCTGATCGTACCAGTGGAACACCGCCTCTTCGTAGGTGATATCGCGCTTTTCGTCGAGACCCATGTAGTATTGATGCACGGCGATATGCTCCAGCAGCACCGGGTAGCGCCCCGGCACGGTCACACTTAGATCGCTCTCGGGGCGCAGGGGTTTTATGCTGGTCTTTTCAAGAAAATCGGCATATTCCGCTTTGAGAATTAAATCATCGGGTTGCGAATCGGGCGCGAATTGCACTTTTGTTTTAACTTCGGTCACATTGGCCTGAATATGCGATGATCCCAACGCTTTGGCCACCGAAACCCGGTGATTGCCATCTAACACAAAATAAGCCTCCCCAATCTGATACACATCAATCGGCGGCAGGCCGGTTGGCCCGGTGGCCTGTACCATCACGCGTGCCCAGCGTTCCTGATCGTTCTCCCGGCGCGGGAGGAAATCGCGGTTGAAATCGCTATAACGCCCTACGCTGCCAATAATGGCCTCGATGGGAATATCGCGCAACTCCTGGCGGCTGCCTTCAATGGCGCGCAGCTTTTGCCGCACCTCCTCATACGAGAGCAGTTCTGTTTTCTTGCCAGTTAGCATCGACAGCAAATTTTGTAAATCGGCTTTTTGCCGTGCAGCTCGAAAATCGCTGACCGCTTGACTATAAGGAGAAAAATTGCTCATCAGATTGCCTTTTTATCAGGCTGGAAACGGACTTGCTCCAACCCGCGTAAGAACGGCGAGATTTTATCCCCGATAAACCACCCACGCAAGCCTCAGAAAACCTTGTTAACAGAACCTTTACATGGCGGAGAGCCGCATTTCTAACTCGATTTCATCGCGTAGTGGAATGCCGTGCAGCCCAATTTCCGGGATTTCTGGTTTGATTTTACGGGATTCGGCGATTGCGTTGGGATGCACAGCCACCAAATGGAATCCCTGCTTTTGATAGAACCCCAGGGCGCGCAGATTGTCATTGGTGGTGATCAGCCATAGACGGGTGCAGCCCGCTTTGAGCGCTTCCCGTTTAATCGCCTCGATCAGGGCGGTACCGATTCCCTGGTTTTCGCGCCAGCTATCGAGCGTCACCAGTTCGCATTCCCGGCCTTCGATCCGGTAGGTCACTAACCCAAATGTTTCCCCCTCGGAAAGGGCCACAAACCCCGGCAATCGGCTGGCATCGTGGAGCTTCCCGCGGCTGACCACCCGTTCTGATCCCCAATGCTTGCGCAATAATACGGTAATCACATCTTGATCTTCCGGGGTGATTGGGCACAGTTGCAGGCTCATTGCTCTGCTCCAAACGAAATTTGGTAGAGGCGCAGCTTGCGGTTTTCGAAAATGACCTCAAATTGACTGGGGTAACGATCTATAAGCGCGTCCATCCAGGCGGGTTCTTCTCGGATAAGCAAATAATTTACATTATTCTCTAAAAGGAGGGCGTATCTTTCATCACTGGGCGTATCTTCACCCACGATGGCCTCCCATAGGCTGGCATTTCTGCCTCCGTTTTCATTTCGGAACGAGATTAAATTCACATTGAGTGCCATACTGGGGATCAGATCGTTGGTGGCGCGGTCTGGGCCGCCAACGATCACCGCACCAGGGTTCACCTGTCGTTGTATAAAATCTCCGATCTCAATGTAATCTTCATACCAGAAAGGCGTGGCAGGTTTTTGGACGCCAAAGGCTAAGTTGCCCTGTGCCCAAGGTAACAGGTACAACATCCCGGCTAATAAAATAATTTGACTTGCCAGTAGCCACCCATTTTGTAGGATGTCTGCATATTTGTGGAGCCAGTTTATTTTTATTAACAGATCAAGGCCAGTTTGGATCAAAAAAGCGATCGCGATGCCAAAAGGCATCAACCAGGTTAAACGCCAGAGTTGATAAGGGGTCATGGCGAACCCAAAGATCCATCCTGTATAGGGGAATATGAATAACCCCAAGGCCAGCAGGGAGGCGAGAATATATCGGGCGGATTTGCTCTTTTTGATCAGGAACAAACTCAAAATCCCAGCCGCGAAACTTAATTTGTAAGGCAAGCCGTTAATCAGATCAGGGGAGATTCCATAAAAGCGATCATTCTCTAAAATTTGCAGGCGTCCCGATGTGATTTTATCTTCCAGGCCGACAGCTTTCGCTTCTTCAACTGTAAAGGTGAATAGTTTTTGACCCTCCGTGAAGCGCAACGCAAAAGGCAGCAGCGTGATCAGCGCCAGTACAGCAACTATTTGCAGGAAAGGCTTGAAATTGCACTGCGCCCCCAGGGTGATCAGCCCGTAAAGGCCGCTGATCAGAGCGACCATGCCCATGATGACGGGGTGAACAAACATTAATCCGATTCCTGCCAGGGCCAGCAGAGCCAGCCGATTTTTTGTGGGTTTTTCGAGGAAAGCAACCACCAGTTGGAAGACCACCAACGCCAACACAAAGGCCGCGGCAACTTTATCTTCAGCCAGGCGGTCGAAAAAAATTCGGCCGGGCTGATCGAGGCTCGTAAGGCGGAAAAGGCTAAAAAATTGACCGGTGATAACCAGTAAAGCGATTTTTGGGGCAAATCCCAGGCCGCGGGCTAGTGAATAAAGCGCCAACGCCGAGAAAATCACCAGGGCGGGCGCGATGTAAATGCCCGTAATTAGTAAAGGGTGCAGGCCGCTTAAATCGGCGATCAGGGCTTCGGCCAGGGGCCAGAAAGCCAGCCAGAAACGGGCGATTTCCATGCGGCTGAGGGCTTCGTCAAATTTGAAGGTGTAGGCCGGGGCGTTGAGAAAATAGTTTACCTGGGCGTTGTAGGTGAAATCGTCCCCGTAGGCTCGGGCAGGGATGGCGGTTTTGGCTGCCAGAAAGGTGGCGGCCACGGCGATGATCAATAGCGCAGAATGCCAAAAATCTGGCCGGGAGAATTTACTCGAGGTGGAAAGCTCTTTCTTCCTTGTCCAACAAAAGATCAGAATGGCACCCACGAAATAAAAGCAGATGCTCACAAAAGTGAAGGAAAGTTGTGAGAGCCGGGCAGCCAGCCCCAATATGCCGGTGATGGTGATAGAGATCGCGAAACCCGTGGTGAGTTGGTAGGCCAGGTGATTCCTTTTTTCGGGTTGAATCAGGGAACCCAATAGTATTCCCGGAATGAGAAATAGGCTGATGCCGAAAACGAAGCCTAGCCAGGGCAGGCCCGCCAGC
>DOTA01000516.1 GCA_003513015.1 Chloroflexota bacterium | reverse complement strand
CCCGGCGGGGTAGGCAAAACTCGGCTGGCATTGCAGGCAGCCAACGAGCAACGCGGAATTTTTGAGGATGGCGTTTTTTTCTTTCCCCTGGTTTCCGTAACTGATGCAGCCTTGCTCCCCCGAGTTATCGCTGAAACATTGGGCTTCACATTCTTCGGGAATGAGCCGCCCTCCGAGCAGCTCCTTCGATTTGTAGAGGACAAGCATATGGTTTGGGTGCTCGATAACCTGGAGCAACTCCTCCCCTTTCAAGCTGACAACCTGCTTTCTCAGGTTCTTCAGCGCGCTCTGGGGATCATTATCNNCATGGGGTTGATGTTTTAGATATCGAACACCAGGAAGCAATCCAATTATTTACTGGCCTGGCAAAGCGCGTACATCCCGACTTCAATCTAAATGCCGAGATCGATCTTCAGTCCGTAGCTGGAATTTGTCAACTATTAGAAGGATTTCCATTAGGTGTGGAGTTAGCTGCCGCCGCACTCTGGGCTCAAACCCCCGTTGAACTCTTTACCAATTTGAGCAATAGTCTGCGAGGCTTAGCATCTTCATCGGTGGATGTGAGTGGGCGGCATAGCAGCCTGTGGGCTGCCTGCGAGATATCCTGGNNGTTTCGAAACCACTATGGCTCAAGAAACTGTATCGGCTACCGAAGTATTGTTGGCTTCATTCTTCGATAAATCACTCTTGCGCCGGGATTCCTCCGGACGCTATGATTTTCACGAAGTCCTTCGGCAGTTTGCAGGCGAGAAATTAGCTACAAATTCGGAACAAGCCAGCCTTGCACACACATGCCACGCCCTGAACTTTGTAGCTTTCTTGAATGTTCGCTTGAATCCGTTGAAAAGTACTGGACAGTTACAGGCTCTGGTGGAAATTGACCATGAATGGGAAAATATTCGCCAGGCCTGGGGATGGCTCGTTGCAGAACTACATGGAGCAGCAATTGCTGAGTGCGCTGAGGCTATTTTCCATTTTTGCACCATTCGCAGCCGCTACCGAGAGGGGATCGATCTATTTACTCAGGCGGCAGAAAAACTCGAAGGTTTTCCTCAAGTTCTGGCAAAGATTCTTACTTTTCAGGGAGCCTTGGCCTTTCGCTTGCAGGCGAATGACTTATGCGAGGGTGCTCTCAACCGGGCATTGAACATCTTCACAACCCAAAACCTACCCAATGATCAGGCGCTCTGCCTGGTATATGCTTCCGGGCTCGCTTTCCGCCGCAAAAACCCCATTCTTGCCCGGCAACGCTGTGAACAATCATTAACACTTTTTGAACAAACTGGGGATGCCTGGGGCAGATCATATGCTTTGTATCAGCTTGGTTTGCTGGAGAGTCGGGCTGGACGCATTCTTGAATCTCAACAGGCCTTTTTGACCAGCCTGCAAATCGCGCGTGACATTGACGACCAACGCCGTCAGATTGGCCCGCTTAACTTATTGGGTGATCTATCCTGTCAATTGGGTAACTATGCAGAAGCCCAAAGTTACTTTGAAGAGAGCCTGACCCTAAGCCGCATGCTAGATGATCGCTTCAATACCGGACAGGCACTGATCAACCTGGGAACCACTTTCCATTCGGCAGAAAACTATGATCAAGCCAAACGTTGCTATGACGAGAGCCTGGTGATCTTGCAAGAAATTCGTGATTTGGGGAACCAGTCTCTGGTAATGGCAAATCTAGGCGAATTAGCCCTTGCAAAACATCAGTTTGCCGAAAGTATCTCCTATTCGAAACAAGGGTTGGCCTTGGCGACCCAAGCTGATGACGAATGGGCGGTTTTGATTTGCTGGATAAATCTCAGCGATGCAGCGCTGGGACAAAAAGATCAAGAAATGGCCCAAAAATATTTGGCAGAAGCCTTGCCGCTTGCGGCCCAATCGGCAGAGCCGGCATTAATGTTGCGTACTTTGCTGCATTTGGGGCGTTACTATTTGCTAAGAGGGCAGTCTGAAAAAGCAATCCCTCTTCTGGGTTTGGTGATTCATCATGAGGCTACTTACGATGAACATCGTCAAGTAGCGCGGGAAGTGCTTTTTTCTGCCGGGCTACCGATTCCATCAGAAAGCAACACTTCACTGGAAGCCGTAATTCTAACGGAGCTTGTTTAAGGGGTGACATAAAACAAAATAGGCATAAACTGAGAGCTTCCATTAATTGGAGGAGGGCAATCCACCTTTATTTCCATGTCGAACTCCATCATCTCTCTTTTCTCTCAAGGATACTCTCTTTCTCACTCCTTTATTATTTAGTTTTTAGTGTGTTCTCCCTGTTGCGCTCGTTAATTCTGCTATTCAGATTCGGGGCATTAAGCTAAAATCTAGCTATCCGTCTCTCAATCTAAGTTATGCTCAAAGGATTTACCATGACACATCAAAACCCATCTGCTCTACCAAATATTCCCTGGGAAGATCGCCCCACAGGATCGTCTGAGGTGATCTGGCGCTACAGTGCCAACCCCATCATCCCGCGTAACTTGATTCCATCCTCCAATAGTATATTCAATAGCGCGGCAGTGCCCTTCAATGGCAAATTTGCCGGGGTTTTCCGCTGTGACAACAAAAAGCGCGAAATGAACCTGAACCGCGGCTTTAGCGATGATGGCATCAATTGGAAACTTGATAATGATCCCATCGAGTGGTTGAGTGATGATCCCGAAATTGGGCGCTATCAGTATCGTTATGATCCGCGGGTGGTTTGGATCGAAGATCGTTATTGGGTGACCTGGTGCAACGGCTATCACGGGCCTACCATCGGTGTAGGTTATACCTACGATTTCGAAAAATTCCACTTTTTAGAGAACGCTCTACTGCCCTTCAATCGTAATGGCGTGCTCTTCCCGCGCAAGATCAATGGTAAGTTTGTGATGCTCAATCGTCCTTCCGATAACGGTCACACCCCCTTTGGGGACATTTACCTGAGCCAAAGCCCGGATATGATGTATTGGGGTGAGCACCGTTTTGTGATGGGCACGAAAGGTGGCTGGCAAAGCACGAAAATCGGAGCTGGCCCTATCCCCATTGAGACTCCCGACGGCTGGCTAATGTTCTATCACGGCGTGCTAACTTCTTGTAATGGCTTTATTTACAGCTTTGGCGCGGCCCTGCTTGATTTGGATCAGCCCTGGAAGGTGATTTATCGCAGCGATCCCTACTTGCTTTCGCCGCAAACGCTCTATGAATGCGTTGGCGATGTACCCAATGTGGCCTTCCCTTGCGCAGCGCTTTACGATGAACCCACCGGCCGGATTACGATCTACTACGGCGGGGCTGACACGGTCACGGCGCTGGCCTTCTGCAAAATGGATGAACTCCAAGATTGGCTCAAACAAAATTCGATGGTCTGAGAAAAAACTAACCTTAAACCAAAAACGGGATAGCTCATCAGATGGCTATCCCGTTTTTTTAACGGGTTCACTTTTGTCGTTAGAATTTTCCCAGGTGATTCAATTGAGAGTTAGATGGTTTTTAGCGTCAATTTGCAAATACACCTTTATCATATGGTTTAAACCACTCAGGGAAGAACGGGTCGAATTCCATTTTGCCGAGGATATAAATGCCACTTTGCGAGGTGTAGCAAGTCAGGCGGTCATATTTGCCATTATTGAGCTTCTCGGAAACATAGTAAGTCGGACACGATTCCCATTTTTGGTCTTCGCTGTTGTAATGCCAAATCGAAATGGCTTGTGCGCCATCTTCATCCCACATTTTTTTCTCGGGCGTGCTGATATTAAAATAAACCTGCGCATTTAACTCGCCAGATTCAACTGATTCTTTTTTGACATTCATGAACGTGACATCCACGACTGGCCCGCGGTAAGCAATATCGACACCCTGATGGAAACGTGGTGGCAATGGTGGTTGAACTTTGAAGAATGAAACATAGCGAACCCCATCGGGAACGGTGTTCAAGACCACGCCCTGTTTGCCAAACTCAAAGGTGCCAGCCTTGGCAGAGAAAAATTCACTTTGCAGGAGCACCGGCCCAGTGTTATTGGGATCACCCACATTATAAGGTTTGAACCACAGCGGGAAGACGGGATCAAAGCTCATCTTTCCAAGCATATAAATGCCATTCTGGAAAACAAAAGCTGCCAAACGATCGTATTGTCCATTGTTGGATTTTTCCGCCACCAAGACTGTCGGGCTCATTTCCCATTGACGGGCATCTTCATTGTAGTGCCAGATCGCCAACGCATCAGTGCCACCTTGATCCCACATATTTTTCTCCGGCACGCTGATATTGAAGAAAACCTGAGCGGTGGCACCACTATAATTGATCGCTTCTTGCTTGTTATTCAAGAATGAAATTTCAACGGTGGGACCGCGGTAGGCAATCTCAACACCTTGCAAATAGCGCGCTGGCAGAGGGGGCGTGACTGTATCGAAAGCAACATATTTAACTTTATTTGGTATGCTACTCAAGACTACCCCCTGCTTTCCGGAAAGAATAGTTCCCAACTTAGCCGGGTATAAGGTGTTCTGGGCAGCATCTGCGGGCAGCCAGCTCGCGAATATCGCCAGCAAAGCAACCAATGGAATAACGCTTATCATGAGAATCTTTTTTGTAATCATAAGGTAACTCCTTTTTTACACGAAACTAATTCAGAGAGATTATACAGCGAATTACTGTATAAATCTTTAGATGTATTTTGCCACAAATCGTAGCATCTTGAAAATGAGAACTTGCCTTATTTCGATGAGTAATTTCGCTGGCTTATTAATCTCGCTCATCACAGGCGTTTTACACTTTAGCAAACCTGGATTTAAGCTTATAAATCGAACCAAAGTCAGTTCAAAATGATATAATAATAGAACGGTTGTGCCATTTATCACTTGGAGACTTCATGAAGCAAACTGTCCTCGATTTCTACCGCCAGCACTCCCGCATCACCGATCCCGGCGAATACGCCACGCTCTACGACAACCTGCCCGATGGCCTGCACGAGTTAATTGCTATCATCCAGGGCCAGATGATCCACCGCTTGGCCGCCGATAAATTCGGCGTAACCCTTACCAGCGAGAGCCGCGGCGAACAGCGCCTGCGCACCATGCAGCAACGCCTCGCCTGCATCACCGAACTTGACCCCAACCCCCTCACCATCGCCCGCAAACCCAAAGAGAAGCAGGTCGGCTTGTGTCGCGACTTCGCTGTCTTCCTTGTCTCGCTGTTGCGCCACAAAGGGATTCCGGCCCGCATGCGCGTGGGATTTGCG
>DOTA01000006.1 GCA_003513015.1 Chloroflexota bacterium | reverse complement strand
TAGCCAATCCCCCGCGGCGGGGATGTTGGTGCAAGACCCGCGGCTGGCGCTGCCCGCCGTCGATTTAGCCAGCCCCGGTGAGAGTTGGACACCCCAATTTGATCTGCTCGATAGCGACCGTTTTGCGACAGATTTCGTAGTGGAAACCAGCAACCAGGGGCGCGCCAGCTTGCGTTTCGGCGATGGCGTTTATGCCAAAGCGCCTGCTGCTGCGGTGCAATTCAGCGCCAGCTACCGGGTGGGCAACGGCCTCCCCGGGAATGTGGGGGCGGAGGCTCTCACGCACCTGATCGCGAATATCAACGGGGTTACGGGCGTGCGCAACCCCTTGCCCGCTCGCGGCGGCACCTCGCCCGAAAACCCGGAAGAAGTGCGTCAATACGCTCCGCAAGCTTTCCGCACGCAAGAGCGCGCCGTCACCCCTGCCGATTACGCCGAGGTGATTCAGCGCCATCCCCAGGTGCAGAAAGCCGCCGCCACCCGGCGCTGGACGGGCAGTTGGTACACTATGTTCATTTCGGTGGATTTCAAGGGCGGGCTGGCCCTGACCCCCCAACTGGAAGACGAACTGCGCGATTTTCTGGAAAGATTCCGCCTGGCAGGGCACGATGTGGAGATCGACGAGCCCCAATTTGTGCCGCTCGACATCATCATGGGCGTGTGCGTCAAACCGGGTTATTTCCGCAGCCAGGTGAAACAGGCCCTGCTGGAAACCTTCAGCCGTTACGATCTCCCCAGTGGGCAACGCGGCTTCTTCCATCCCGATCAATTCACTTTCGGGCAGCCGGTGTATTTGAGCCAGATCATCGCCACGGCCATGGATGTGCCCGGCGTCAAATGGGTGGAGATCAACCCAAACAACGGAAGCCCTCACAGGTTCCAGCGGTGGGGTCGCTCTCCCAATGATGAAATCGCCAATGGTCAAATCAACATCAATCGGTTGGAAATCGCCCAATTGGATAACGATCCCAATCAGCCGGAAAATGGCAAGATCGAATTTTTGATGGAAGGCGGATTATGATAATGAAGCGCACAAGTAATTTACCGCAGAGATCGCAGAGTCCGCTGAGTCCCAAAAGATTTCTGGTTGTAGATCTCCGAATCGAATTTTTGGCGACGCGTTACTCTGCGATCTCTGCGCGCTCCGCGGTGAATATAAACCTATTTCGGGAGGTCATTTAATGAGCAATTCCAGTGATTTTCTGAACACCTGCAATTGCTGCCCGGATGAGCCGGAAGCGTCCCGGCATGACAACCCTTACGGCCTGAGCAGCCTGGATTATCGCCTGGGGGTGCACGGCGAATTTTTGTCCCGCATGATCGCTAACCTGACGCGGGCGCAAATCCCCGATGGGGCGCACGCCGGGCAGAAACCTCTGCTGGATTTGACCACGCGCGAGAAGGATGACCCCGCCATTGCGCTTTTGGATGCCTGGGCGGTGGCGGCGGATATTTTGACCTTTTACCAGGAACGGATTGCCAACGAGGGCTTTTTGCGCACCGCCGCGGAACGCCGCTCGCTGTTGGAGTTGGCGCGCGCCATTGGGTATGAACTCAGCCCGGGGGTAGCGGCCAGCACTTACCTCAGCTTCCAGGTTGAATCGGCCAAAGGGGCGCCCAAATCGGCCCTGATCGCCAAAGGTACGGCGGTGCAAAGCATCCCGGCCAAACAGGGCGAAAAACCCCAAACCTTCGAAACCAGCGTGGATTTCACGGGCTACCCGGAATGGAACCAACTCAAACCGCAGTTGACCACGTTACAGGATATTACCAAGATTGAGGATGTGGTGCAGTTGTATATCAAAGGCACCGACAATAACCTGCAAAAAGGCGATATGCTTTTGCTAATTGATAGCCGCTCCACGGTCAAAACCGTGGCCCGGCGCATTACCAAAAGCGAAGTGAAATTCGATAAAGATTTCACCATCGTCGCGTTGGAAGCGGGCGTGATGGCCGGTGGCGGTGGCCCCGGTGTTGAAGCGGGTTTTGGCGGCGCAGGCGGCGGCTCTACCGGATTTTCGGATGTCAACCTCTCGCAAATGTACCAAATGGAATTGAGCGAAGCGGCCATCCAGGCCAAAATGGGCATGTATGAGTGGGCGCCTATGGATGTGCTCACCCATCATCCCACAGTCACACCGCCCGCGGGCCTCTCGGTGCATGTCTTTCGCGAAACCACAGCTTGCTTCGGGCACAACGCTCCGCGCTGGGAAACGTTAGCCTTACCCGATGAAACCCGTGGTGGAGCTGGTGTTGGTCACGATCCATATCACTATTCCTGGGATGGCAGCAATGCCCGTGCCATCTGGCAAGATTCGCAAGGGAGTACGCTCACCAATCCGCATCTTTATTTGGAACGCGCCATCAAAGGCATCAACGCCGATTCGTATGTGGTCTTCGTTTCTCCCGCGCAAACGCTGCGCCCGGCTTATCAGATTACCAAAGCTGTCGAAACTTCCCGCGTGGATTATGGATTGAGCGGTAAAGCCACCGCCCTGAACGTGGCCGATTTTTCCGGCGAAACGGGTGCGGATAATTTCTTGACCCGCGACACCACCGTTTATATCAAAAGCGAGCCCCTGACTCTGGCCGAACTGCCCCTTGAAACTGAAATTCCCAAAGAATCCACCCAGATCACGCTGAATACGATGGTGTTCAATCTCGCCAAAGATCAGCCTGTGGCCCTCACCGGCGAGCAATCCGATGCCAGCGGCGTGCTGCGCAGCGAAGTTCACCTGCTCAAAGAGATCACGCACAGCAGTAAACGNNACCGTGCTGGCAACCCACGGCGAAACCGTCCCCAAAGAGATTTTGGGCAGCGGCAGCGGAGCGGCGCGCAACCAGCGCTTCAAGCTCAAAAAGCCGCCGTTGACTTTTACCTCCAGCAGCAGTGCCAGCGGCACAGAAACTTCGCTGGTCATCCGGGTGGATGGCGTGCAATGGACCGAATCCGCCTCGCTCTACCCGCTTAAGCCCGAAGACCGCAAATTCATCGTGCGCCGTGATAACGGGGGCAGTTCCACCGTGATCTTTGGCGATGGCAAACACGGCGCTCGCCTGCCCACCGGGCAAGAGAATATCAGCGCCACCTACCGCAGCGGCATCGGTACCGAAGGTGAAGTGGAGGCCGGCAGCCTGACGATGCTCAAAGCCAAACCCCTGGGCGTCAAAGAAGTCAATAACCCGGTCAAGGCCTCCGGCGCGGGGGACCCCGAAACTCTGGACAAAGCCCGCGAAAATGCCCCGCTGACGGTCAAAACCCTGGATCGCATCGTCTCGCTGCAAGATTTCAGTGATTTTGCCCGCGCTTTCGCGGGTATCGGCAAAGCCCGGGCGCTGCCCATTTGGAGCGGTGAGCAGCAAATTGTGCATATCACCATCGCAACCGAAAGCGGCGAAGCTGTGGTTGAACCGTTGCTCGGTAATTTACGCGATGCGATCAACCGGGCGCGTGACCCCCTGCAAAAAGTAATCCTGGGCAATTTCCAGCGGCGTTACTTCCATCTCAAGGCCAACTTGCTGATCGATGAAGCCTACCTGTGGGCGGATGTGGAAAGTGCGGT
>DOTA01000153.1 GCA_003513015.1 Chloroflexota bacterium | reverse complement strand
GCTGAAGAGCGCCAAACGCGCATCGTTGGCGATATAGCCCCATTCGGTGCTCATGGTGGAGTGGGGCGTCTGGGAGAAGGGTGTAGCGATCTGCCAACGATCATTCTGCCAAAGCCAGATTTGATCTTGCAAATCAAAATCATTCGCGACCCATAAATCCTTCGCACCATCGGCGTTCAAATCGACCAGCGCAATCGAGAGCGTTTGAGCTTGCATCGCCAACCGCTGGGGGATGAAACCCTCGGGAGTGTTCTCATAATAGAAAATCCCGGCGCGGGGATCTTTCTCGGGGATGGCGATGCCATTCTGGATCAATTCCACGTTATAAGAACCGGTCACCAGATCGAGGTCGCCGTCACCATCTACATCGCCCCAGGCCTGGGTGTAGGCATACGCCTCCACGCCGGGCAACTCATCTAGCACAAAGCGAGCGCCATCCACCACCTTGCCCTGGTTGCGCCAGAAAGTAAGGCTGCGTAGGCCGCGCTGCGAGAAAACCAGATCGAGGTTGCCATCCGCATCGACATCTACGATGGCGGCGCCGCGCGGAAATTTCTCATCCAGACGTTCTTCCTGGAATTCCAGATTCCCCTGGTTCCAGAAGATGCCTACTTCCCGGTCAACCGCGGCGAAGACAATATCGAGATCACCGTCATTATCGAGATCGTTGATCGCCAGCCCGGAACCGTTATTGAGGTACAGACCAATCTCGCGCACGCGCATCCCGTTAGCAAAGCTGAGCTTGTGAGGGATGAAAGAATCCAAGCAAAACTCCGGCGCGGCCAGCGGGGAGCTTTTGGTCTTAACGGGCACGTCATCATTTGGGGCAGTACAGGCAGACAGGATGAGCGCGCCCCAAAGAATTACAGTGATTGCCAGCAAACTTTTGCGTGTGCTCATATCAAAATCCGTAGATAGGAGACAAGTAAACCGGTAGGTCCGTGTTTACTTGTCTCCTTTGTTTACTTCCTCCACTTTATCCCGAAAGCGCTGCTGCCACCAGGCCATCAAACCTTCGGCAGTGATGAAACGTTCGGCCAGCGCTACATCGAAATTGAAGTACCAGCAATCGTTCAACGCGCGAATGGTGAGGCCGGGATTGAGGCATTCTTCCAAAACAACTTCATCGCCAGCCTGCACGGTTCCCGGCTCCAGCACGCGGGCATAGATGCCGGTACGCAATTCTTCCAGGGTGCGCTTGACCCAGTCGGGCCGCCCGACAAAACGCGCCTGATTCTCGCATGGCGAGCGGGGCGCGCTGATCTGGATCAGCGCCGTGCCGATGCGCAGTTGATCGCCCACGCACAGATTGCTGTCATCCCAGGTATCCAGGGTGAGATTCTCGCCCACGCCGCCGGGTTGCAAATCCATTTGCAAAGTTGCGTTCCAAAAATCGTAGTGGGTTTGTGAATGCAGGCAGACGGCAATATCGGGCGAGCCGTGATAGGATTGCGTGGCCTGATCCCCGACAAACCCGCGGTGTTCGAGTTGAACCGGCCCATCCACGCGGTCGCGCGCAATCGAGGACTGCCACTCGCCGCGCGCATCCTTCAGGGTTTTGGTTTTCCCGATGAAAACGCCAAGAATATGGCAGGGTTGGTCAGTCATATCCGCTCCGGGAAAGGTAGATAAGTAGACAGGTAGACAGGGAAACAGGTACACAGGGCGCGTACCATGTTTACCTGTCTACTTTGTTTACTTGTTTACTTCACACTTCCTCGCCCCAACTTGCGCAGATCATTACGATCCGGCGCAACCGGTCGCAGCAGCAGCGAGAATTTGAATTCACCCGGCTCGATCAGGTATTGCGGCAGGGTCATGGGGCCACAACTGTTGCCCCCCAAACCAGACTGCACCAGGTCGAGGGTCCAGTAGGTTTCGGGCAGGCGGGTTAGTTCGTTGGTGTGGTAGGCGGCGTACAAATCCGCGGCGGTGAAGTGGCTGACACCAGTTTCCATCAGCGAGGAGGCGGCGGCCAGCAGGCCGAAGCCCTCCGCATTGGTCACGGCCGCCCAGCGCACCTCGGTTTTGTTGCCGTTCTCTTGCGGCATGATGTAAGGCACGTACTGCTCGTCCACGGTGCCAGAGTACAGCCCCACAGCCACGCCCGCCTTGCGATCCACATAACTCTCTTCGGGGCCGCGCCCCAGCCAGGTGAACTGCTCGAATCCGGCGGGCATCGCCAGCATCATCCCCACCCGCGGCAGCAGCGGCAGCATCCGGTCGCAATCCACGGTATGCTCGGTTTGCACATCGCCGTTGGGGTGAACGGTGTAGGTTGTCTGGTGGCGGAAGCCATATTCAACGCCTTCAGCTTGAACGCTGTGGGCGGTTTTGACGGTGAGCGCGCCTTCCACCTCCTCATCCGGTCCCCAGGTCAGCGCGTCGCAAGTCGCTTCCAGCCGATCCAGGCCGTGCTTGATCCACTGGTTGAGCAGTTTGAACTCCAGCCAGTCGATCTCGGTGCCAAATTTGAAGCCATCGTTATCGGTGGCGGCGCGCCAGATGTTGAGTTGCAGGCCGGATTCGATCAATTCGACGCCCTGATAAACAAAGCTGACAATTTGTCCGCTGGATTTATCGAAGGCCAGGGAGAATTCCGCGCCCTTAACGGTGACAGACTCGGGGGATTCATCCACACTCAGAGCAGGCAACTCACCCTGAAATTCCGGGGTGGTTCCGCCTGTGAGGGTCAGCGGCAGCTTGAATTGTTCCCAACCCACCTCGTGACCGGCCTCCGCCCAAAGGGAGTCATTCTTCAAATAAAACCGCAGCGTGAGAAAGGCCTCCGCGCCGCTGTAGAGTTCGGGTATCCCGAACGGGATCGTGACCGGGGTAGCTTTGCCGGGCGCGGTCTTGAGCGTGGGTAGCGCGCCGCTTTGCACGGGTTCGCCATCCACGGCAACTTCCCAGGTAATGTGCAGCCCTTCGAGCGTAGAGAAATCGTGCTTGTTGACAATCTCGATTTTCCCTTGCAGCAAATCGACCACCTTCACCGCCACGGGCTGGATGATTTTCTTGTACTCGATCAGGGAGGGGTGCGGCGAGCGGTCAGGGAAAACCAGGCCGTTGATGCAGAAGTTACGGTCGTTGATCGTGTCACCGAAATCGCCGCCGTAGGCCCAATATGCCACGCCGTTTTCGTCCACTTTGGTGAGACCCTGGTCGATCCAGTCCCAGATGAAGCCGCCTTGCAGGCCGTGATAGCCCTCGATGGCCTCCCAATATTCCTTGAGGTTGCCGCAGCTATTGCCCATGGCGTGGGCATACTCGCACATGATGAAGGGGCGCGAGCGCGTTGGCTGGGCGGGAAGCTTGGCTCCCCGGCCTGCGTTTACCGCCTCGCCCTCCGCATATTTCCGCAACTGCTCCGGGTCGGGATACATCGGGCAGTAGATGTCGGTGTTGCGATCGAAGCCGGCGCGTTCGTAGTGAACCGGGCGGCTGGGATCGCGCTGCTTGATCCAGTCG
>DOTA01000482.1 GCA_003513015.1 Chloroflexota bacterium | reverse complement strand
GGAAAAACCCCTCCGAATCGTAGCGACTTTACGCAAGTGAGCTTATGAGCCTTCCACAAACCGAACAAACCATCGATGATCCTGAAAATTTACCAGCGGCCCGCCGCCGCCGGGCGCAGCGCACTTTGCTACCACAGGCTGCCTCAGAACATGAAGCGTTTTTAGATGCGCTTTCACGGCGCTTAACCCCTTCTTTCGATTTTTTTCTTTTTTCATTGGTGGCTGCGTTGGTGCTCAGCCTGGGAGTTTTGCTGGATTCACCTTCGTTGCTGGTTTTAGGCGCGCTGCTGGCTCCGTTAATGTCTCCGCTGGTCGGGCTGTCCCTGGGATCGGTGACCGGCTCAATGAGTTTCTTTGGCCGCAGTCTGGTGGGGTTATTGATCGGCAGTTTGATGGTTTTCTTTGTGGGGTTAGCGGCTGGGCTGGGGATGCGCCTGATCTTGATCTTCCCGCTAAACTTGATTCAGCCTTATTTCCACGCCCGGCTAAGTTTTGATGGTTTTGCGGTTTTAACATTGGGGGCAGTGATGACCACCATCTGGCTGGTGCGTAACAAACGTAGCGCCGCGGTCGCCAGTGTAGCGCTTTCGTATGAACTTTACGTGCCGCTGACCGTTGCCGGTTTCGGCCTGGGGTATGGATTGGAACATTTATGGCCCGACGGCTTGGTGGTTTTCATCATCTATTTGGCCTGGGCCGCGCTGCTGAGTGCAGTGACGTTGCTGGTTTTGGGATTTCGCCCCCTCACAATTTTTGGATTCACCTTGGGAGGGGCGCTGCTCTTACTCGGGATTTTGGCGGTGGTCGGCCTCTCAGGGGCTGGTGTGGCCTTTGGGGGGCAGGTAGCCCTGCCAACCGCCATCCCTTCGGCAACCCCCACCCCAACGCAAACTTTCACGCCTTCGCCCACACTGACACCCTCCTTAACGCCGGTGCCGCCCACAATGACGCCTACACATACCGCCACCTCCACAATTACGCCTTCACCTTCTCTGACCCCCACGCCCAGCCCGACCCCGGTGTATGCGGTTGTCAACGCTATTGACGGTGGCGGAGCCGTATTGCGGACGCAGCCGGGCTTTGGCAGTGACATTATCACTTCGGTAAGCAACGGCACGCAAGTTCAGATTATAAGCGCCAAACCAGCCGAAGATGGGCAAGGGTATTTTTGGCACAATGTGCGCATCCCGGATGGACGCGAAGGCTGGATGCTGGAAACAACCTTGCAAGTGGCTACGCCTGCGCCGGAGTGGTAACCCGGTAGGCTGCGAGGAGTGGATCGTTTTACAATTTCAAAAGAGCCATTTGAATCCGGAACAAGATTGCAGGAAGCAAAAAAAAACAGCACACTTCGATGAATTCCGTGTGCTGTTTTTTTTTGGAAAATAATCCACTGAAATCAATCTGCTAAACTTTGGGGGGTGAAGGCTCTGGGCAGCAGATCAATGAGAGGCATTTCAGCATTGAGATGGCCCTCGGCATCTGCGATTAAAACCACAGTATCCAATCCAAATTCGGCCAATACCTGACGACAGGCCCCACAGGGCGAACCGCCATTTTGAGTTACCACAGCGATGGCCTGAAATTCGCGTTCCCCTGCAGAAACAGCTTTTACAACTGCCACGCGCTCGGCACAGATGGTTTCAGGGTAGGCAGCATTTTCCACATTGACGCCATCATAAATCCGGCCGGAGGTGGTTAATAAGGCCGCGCCAACCCGGTAGTTTGAGTAAGGCGCATAAGCCCAATGTCGGGCTTCGAGGGCTGCTTGAATGAGCGATTTGCGAATTTCATCCGTCAACATTGTTTTTTTCTTCCTGTGATATGAATTGCGCGCGCACCATGCGAATGCGGCGGCTACTGACTTGTGCGACCGTCAGCAATAAACCATCCTCGCGCCATTGTTCGCCCGTAATGGGAACATGGCCAAACCGCATATAGAGGAAACCTCCCAAAGTGTCAGCCTCGTCAACCGGCAGGTTAGAATTCATCAATTCGTTAAAATCATCCAGATCAATCCGGCCGCGGAACAGATAGCTGCCATCTTCCTGTACCTGATAGAGTTGCTCCTCGTTTTCGTCGTACTCATCCTGAATTTCGCCAAAAATTTCCTCNNATAATATCCTCAAGGGTCACAACCCCAGCCACACCGCCATATTCGTCGACCACAATCGCCATATGAACGTGGCGGCTCTGAAGTTCTGTGAGCAGTTCATCCACTTTTTTGGCTTCAGGGACAAAATAGGGTTCGCGCAGCACATCGCGCAAACCTTCAGCATGATCGCGGCCAGCCCGCCAGAGCGAAATCAGATCTTTGGCATATAAAAGGCCAATGATGTTATCAACCGTATCTTCAAAAACGGGAACCCGCGAAAAACCGGATTCAATCAGTTTATCCATGGCTTCGGTGAGGGGCGCTTTTACATCCAGTGCTATCACATCGATGCGCGGCACCATAATTTCGCGGGTCACAGTTTCGCCCAATTGGATGATCGAGTGGATCATCTGGCGTTCTTCTAGTTCAATAATGCCATTTTGCTCGCTGGCATCCACCAGGGTGATCAGCTCATCTTCGGTGACTTTGTTTTGCCCATCAGATGGATTGTCCGTCTCGCCGGAAAAAAATAGAGCCAAACTGATAAACGGAGAGAAAACGATACTCACCAGACGAGTATACCCGGACATACGCATCAACCAGATTTCCGCGTTCCGGCTAACAGTACGCGCCACGAGCCACTCACTCCAGGCGATCACTAAACCCACCAGGAAGAAAATCCCCAGGGCCAGCCAGAGCGACCAACTAACCACATATTGCAAGATCAATAACAAAATTCCACCCATGAGCAAAAATCGCGTCAGAGATTGCGCTAAATGCAATCCGGCATCCGAGCGCGGGAGTTGATTCACCAATACTAGGGAGGGCGGAGCTTTACTTTCACCTTGCTCTTGCAATTGCAGCAGGCGGGCCAGAACAGCATGCTGCAAGCCCGACCGGGCTGCAATTGCTAAAAAATCGAGGATCACAAGGATTACTAAACTTACTAATAAACCAATCAACAAAGGATTCATTTCTTCTCTATTCAAAAACGCGCAACACACTCTGATACTATTAGAGCGAGGCGGCATTTACGTCATTTTGCGAATTTTACGCGCGGGAACACCAACTGCCAGGGTGTTGGGCGGTATATCTTTGGTGACAACGGAACCCGCCCCGGTACGCGCACCTTCCCCAATCTTGATGGGAGCCACCAACATGGTGTCACTCCCGATAAAGGCCTTATCCCCAATTTCAGTGGGATGCTTGCTTTTGCCATCGTAATTACAGGTGATCGTCCCGGCCCCAATATTGACATCTGTCCCAAGGGTGGCATCTCCGAGATATGAGAAATGCCCCATTTTGGTGCCCGGCCCCAAATAGGAGTTTTTGACCTCGCCAAAATTCCCCATGTGCACACCTTGCGCCAGATGCGCTCCTTTGCGCAGATGCCCAAAGGGACCCACATCAACATGATCTTCCAAGAGCGCATGTTCCAGCACTGAAGCAAACACCTTGCAATGGCTGCCGATCTGCGTATCGCGGATCACAGCATTGGGACCCAACTCGCAGCCTGAGCCGACTTTGGTATCACCCTGCAGATAAGTATTGGGCCAGATCACCGTATCCTGCCCCAGGGTAACATCCACTTCGATGAAGGTGGTTTGAGGGTCGATAATCGTGACTCCTGCCAACATCCAATGACGGTTTACCCGTTCCCGCATACGCGCCGTGGCTTCGGCCAGATGCACACGCGTGTTGATGCCGATGACTTCCACCGGATCGGTAATGGTAACCGTTTGAACGGCCAAGCCATCGCTTACAGCGATGCCAACTAAATCCGTCAGGTAGTATTCGCCTTTGGGCGAAAGCGGAATGCGTTCCAAGGCACCCCAAAGCCAATCCGCCCGGAAACAATACAAGCCGGTATTGAGTTCGCGGGTTTTGCGTTGCTCCGGGGTGGCGTGGAGTTCTTCCACGATGGCTTGGACATTCCCATTGGCGTCGCGGATTACGCGCCCAAAACCGCGCGGATCATCCACGATATTCGTCAGAATGGTGAGGGGGCCGGCATTTTGGAGCTGGGTATCGAGGATCTGTTGGAAGGTTTCGGCTGACAGTAGGGGCATGTCGGCATACGAAACCAACACATATTCGGTTTGGCCTTTGAGCAAATCTGCGGTTTGCATCACGGCGTGCCCGGTGCCCAATTGTTGTTCTTGATAGGCAAAACGAGCCTCTTCGCCGATCAATTTTTGGACTTCCTCAGCCCCATGCCCAACCACCAAAACGGGTTTTACATCCGTTACTTGTTTGAGGGTATGGATTGCGTGCCAAACCAAAGGTCGCCCCAACACCGGATGCAGAACCTTGGGCAAATCTGATTTCATCCGAGTGCCTTGTCCGGCTGCGAGAACTACAGGGGTAATACGCATAAAAATCTCCAGATTAAAAACAAACATCGTGCAGACCAAAGATCAACACGAAGCTTGCTTGGGTGATATATATTTGATTTGAACCTAAATCAGGGTCTTCTTCGAGTAGGGATATCATCACAAAAACAAGGCAGGGGAGCCCGGATTCGAACCAGGATCAACAGTTCCAAAGACTGCTGTGCTGCCCTTGCACCACTCCCCTGTGTAAAAGTGCCTTTTTGCCGAGGCGGGCTGAATTGTATCACAAGCTCTTGCAGATTGCCAATGCCAAAGAAAACTAAAAAATCACCGAATTGCAAAACGCTGATGCGAGAAAAGATCAGGCCTTTTCGTCTTGGGGCGTCAGCCCTAATTGCAAGGCTTGTTCATAGGTCAAAACATCGGCAGCCGAAGATTTGCTAGATGAATCATCCGCGAGCGCGTCCCAAAAGGCATCCAACTCTTGAGAACCTTTTACAGATACGTTTTCAAAGATGGCATCGAGAATGGGGGCATGTTCCTCATCTTCTTCGAATTCTTCTTCCTCGTCTATCAATTCGACTTCATCTCCCAGCGGCAACGGTTCTTCGGCACGGACTGAAACCCCGATCCGCTCCAGAATATTTTGGAGATCATACAACGCCGTATAAACGTTTTGTACGGTGTTACTGATTTGTTCATCAATCTGCACGGCGTTAACAACCACCAGCAAAGCGTGCGAGTTGCTGACGGGCGCAAAAAAGAGCGCATATTTCGTGCCGCCGTAGTAAGTCAGGCTATCGGGGCGAGTAGCTCCAAGATAATGTGAAACCTTCATTCCCGCGCTAAAACCTGCCATCAAGGCTTGAAATAAAGTCTCTGCCGCGGCCTCTTGATCGGGCAATTCCCCAGATTGGGCTACCACGCGGCCGCGCTCATCCAACAGCACCGTTGCAAAGGCCTCTAATTCCTGCCGCAGACCGGTTAATCGATCCGAAACACCTTCATCGGAAGCTTGCTCTTCGGGAGGGGGTTGCAGAAGGTTAGATGGGGGCATTTTTTCTGCCACAATCCCCAAACAGCGTTCGATCGCATCAAGAAAATCAGCCGGTTCCACAGGTTTCAGGAAGAAGGCGTCAGCCCCGGCATCCGCCACGTTACGCCGGATCACCGGATCTAAAATCCCGGTAATCAAGATAATTTTCAAATCCGGCTGGCTGGAGCGCACCCGGCGCAACACATCCAATCCCGAAATGCCTGGCAGCCGCACGTCGGTGACCAGAAGATCAAATTTTTGCAACGAAAGCTCTAAAACGGCCTCTTCCCCCGAGGGTACGGCCAGCACCCCAAAATCCGAGCCAAGCGTTTCAATGCTGGAACTCAAAACGTTCCGCACATCTCGCTGGTCATCCACGATTAAAATTCGATACTTGGCTCTGGTCTTCTTAATCATCTTGTCGGTATTTTATCATGGTTTATTTATGGCTCTCTGGGAATTGCCGTTGTAAAGGGTGATGTGGGGTGTTTTGCTCATTACGGAGATTCCCAAAGAACCTTATTTATTCAAGACGCGTGTGTCATTCTGAAAACCCTGGCTGGAGGCAAGGCCACCAAAGATGGGCGAGTATGGCAAAATCACGTTGGTGTGCATCATATCTACAACCTGAGGATTGAACAGCGGGATATAAGGTAAATCGGCTGCCAGCAAGTTTTGCATTTGCTGAGCCAGCTTTTGGGCGGTCTGAGCCTCGGGTTCGAGCAAAAACGGATCGCAAAGCGCGTCGAAACTGGGGTTGTTATAGCCGGTCGTGTTGTATCCACCGGTGAGCAAGGTATCATTTGTGCTGGTAAATAGCTGGCACAAATATCCCGGATAAAGCGGCAAACGCCAATCGAGGATATACAAATCGAAACTGCCGCCCGCGATCAAGGCCCGGTTGACAAGAATCTCACGCTCCAGGCTTTCAGCAACCACGGGAATGCCTAAATTGGTCAGAATATCGGCGATTTCCTGACCAAAAACGGCCATGAGCACATCTGACGCGGCAGACGGAAAGATCAGATTGGTTTCGGGCATGGGGCCGCCGCCGGGTTGGCGCAATTCCACGCCCGGGATGATTTGCTGAGTTATTGGATCCCAGGTGGGTTCCGTTTTCCAGGACCAGCCAGCCACTTTGAGGATTTGCAGGGCCGTTTCGAACCGCACTTGCGGGGAAAGGGTTTCCTCCCCGGAACCCAGGGAAGGGCTCCACCAAAAAGCATTTTGCTGCGGCACGATGGCATCAGCCGGGTAAGCCAAACCTGCCAAATCTTTCTGAGTGATGCGCTCACGGTCGATCAAAATTTCGAGGGCCTGTCGAAATTCGAGGCGATCAAAGGGAGCGCGGCGCAAATTGAAGGCCAGATAGGCTAGATTGTTTTGCGCGCTGGTATAGGCTTCGATTTCACTCGCTTGGGCGGTTTGCCGCAGCCATTCATCGGTTAGGCTATCGGGGTTGAGCACATAATCCACGCGCCCCTTGGCGAGAATATCATAGGCCACCACATCGGATTCGTAGATCGAGAATTCAATCGAGCGGTTGAACGGTCCGCGGTGGTAACTGAGCAGCGGTTCGCCCTGGGGTTCGCCATAAAACTGCTGCAAGGTGCCATCCGGGAAGACGCGCTCCCAAGCCCCATTGGCATATTCGCTGATTTTGAAGCCCGCGGCATAGAAATAGGGGTTGAGTTTGCGGCGAATGGTGCGATCGGAGGTAAACCCGGCGGTGACATAGCCGCCGCCCGAGGGCGGAGAAACCGGTTCGACAGCGTAGAGGGAGCGGCGGGCTTTGGCGTAGGCCTGACAGGCGGCTTGTTGGGTTTCAGTCAAGATGCCATCACAGGTTTGGGGCGGCGGCACATCGGCGAGGTTAGCGAGGGCTTCATCCACATAGGGCTGCCAAAAGTGCTGGGGCAAAATGGGGCCAAGGGCCACAGCATACTGCCACTCGCTTAAACCGGGCTGCGAATAAAAAGAAAATTCAACGGTGTAATCATCCACGGCTTTGACAGCCGCTAAACTTTGCGCGGGATAAAAATCAGACCAGGTTTCACCAAGTTGCAAAGCAAAAACGGTTTCGATGGTAAAAACAACATCATGCGCGGTGAGGGGTTCGCCATCGCTCCAGGTAACAGATTCAATCATTTTTACCGGGATCACCCAAAAATCCTGACGCTGCTCTCCTGCGGGGGGCAAATCCAGCGCCAAAGCGGGGACTATGTCGGGGCGGGTGGCAATCCGTGAGGCGGAATATTCATATAAACTGGGGGCTTCATCGCCGATCACAAATCCCGTC
>DOTA01000465.1 GCA_003513015.1 Chloroflexota bacterium | reverse complement strand
GAAGCCTGGGAAAAATACGGCCTGGATTTGGGCTTTACCCCCGCCCAGGTGGAAGGCGCGAAAGCCTTTTTAGCGCGCGAGGACCTTTGAGCGGCGGTCAATCCAGTTGAGTGCATCCTGGTTTTGGGCTTCGGTAACACCGATTTTCCGGAGTTCTCGGTTGGTCAGATGACGGTCGTTGAGCAGCACCACCGCTTCTTGGGGATTTAGTTTCAGGGCCTTAAAGAGCGTGGTCACAATGGCGACCAGTTCGGCATCGGCCTCGGGGGTGTCGATCCCAATCAGGTCGATGTTCCACTGGAAGAACTCGCGTGTGCGTCCTTTTTGTGGAGCTTCGTAGCGCCAAAAGGGGCCAAACGACCACCAGCGCAATGGGTAGGAAAGTTGGCGCTGGCGTTGGACAATCATGCGCGCTAGCGAGGGGGTCAGTTCCGGGCGCAGCACGATCTCATCGCCGCCTTTATCGAGAAAGGCATACGATTGCTTTTTGACCAACTCTTCGCTGGATTTGGCCGCGTATAGTTCGAGAGTCTCCAAAATGGGAGCTTCGTATTCCTGGTAACCAAACATTTCCGAAACCTGGCGTACCTGGTTGTATAGCCAGGTGCGCACAGCCATATTTTCGGGGTAAAAATCACGGGTGCCTTTGACAGAGTTGATAACGTTTTTCATAATGGGATGGATTTTATCATGAGATCAGTGGGTTAAAGATTATCTCTCGAACCATCACGCTTCTTGCCAGTAAGGGCATTGGGGGCAGGATTCTCCCAGGGGGTAATCGATCCCTGCTTCGTGTGGGCAGCCAATGATGCCTTCGGTCATCACGACATTCTGGGTTTGCATCTCGCGGAAGAATTCCCCAAGCTCGGCAATCACCTCCGGGTTTTGTACTACCCCCTCGCCGGTCCATTTCTTCAAAATTGGGTTGGTTTGCTCATTGGGTAACACTGCGGCTACAATTTTCGTGACCGTCCGATCATCCGGTCCGTAGTAGGCAATCGTCCCAATGGGGTAACCAGGTTGCATCTGTATGGCCTTGCGAAAAGCTTCCAGGTAGTGAGATTGTTTTTGTTGTGGTTTCATTGATTTGAGAGACCTCCGCCCACATTTTAACACTTTCAAGAAATCAGAGCAAACTTGGGTTTTTGCGATCTCGGATTATAATGGGCGAAATTATCTTACTCAACAAGCGGAGATGCACATGCCAGTTTTTGACCATTTTGGTTTTTTGGCTCCCTTTTATGACCGTCTGATTAAACCCAAAGCTCCTGAGTATCTTTGGGATTTAGCTAACCTGCCCACCGACGGCTTGCTTTTGGATGCTGGTGGAGGTACAGGCCGCGTTGCCCAGTTTATGACTGGAAAAGCCGCACGCGTGATTTTGGCTGATTTGTCAATGGAGATGTTAGCGCAGGCGGATGGAAAAGGAATGCTCTTGCGGGTTTGTACGCACACCGAGGGATTCCCGTTTCCGGAGGCGAGTTTCGCGCGCGTAATCATGGTGGATGCCCTCCATCATGTGTGTGACCAGCCCCAAACGGCCCGCGAAATCTGGCGCATCCTGCAACCCGGTGGGATTCTCGTGATCGAAGAACCTGACCTACGCACCTTCACTGTCAAGTTGGTAGCCCTGGGCGAAAAACTGGCCCTGATGCGCAGCCACTTCCTGGCCCCGGAGGCCATCGCGGCGCTCTTTGACGATTCCACTGCCCAGGTTCAAATCAAATCTGACCCCGATGGCTTCAACGCCTGGGTGATTGTAAAGAAGGGAAATGGGTGAGAATGCAACTCGCCATTTTTCTCTTTCCCTTCCTTGGGTACTTATTTGGTTCTCTTCCCTTTGCTTTGTGGATCACGCGCCTTGTCAAAGGCACCGACATTCGCGATGCGGGTTCCGGGCATGTGACCACCACCAATACCATCCGGCAGGCAGGTTGGCTGCCGGGGATTTTGGTAGCTATTCTGGATATCAGTAAAGGTTTCGTTCCCACTTACCTGGCCCTCAATGCCGGGATGCCGAATTGGGTCTTGGCGTTAACCGCGGCTGCCATTGTAATGGGCCACTGTTGGCCTATTTTTGCCGGTTTTCGGGGTGGTATGGGGCTGGCGACCACCGCTGGAATCTTATTAGCTGTTTCTCCCCTGGGCTTTTTGGTGGCTTTTGCCATTCTGTTGCTCTGCGTATTATTGATTCGCCACGCGGCGCGCGGCGCGGTGGTTGCGGCTTTGCTTGCCCCATTTGTCTTTTGGGTTCTGGGTTTGCGCGGGCCTGAACTTTGGGTGGGGGCTGCCGCTGCCCTGGTATTGGCGGCACGCTTCTATCTTGAAGACTGGAATCGCCGCTATCGTGAACTGTGGCTGGATCGAGATCACGAAGATCAGAGCAAATAAAAAAACGAGCGCCTTAGAATTAGACGCTCGTTTTTTGTTGTTATTTGCGGGCTAGTTAAGTGCTACAACATCTTGAGCTTGGGGGCCTTTAGGCCCTTGGGTAACCAGAAATTCAACGCGCTGGCCTTCCGCCAGATTCCGGTATCCTTCACCTACGATGGCGCTGAAATGAACAAAAACGTCGCCACCACTATCCTGCTCGATGAAGCCAAAGCCCTTGGTTCCGTTGAACCATTTAACTGTGCCTGTTTGCCGCTCTGCCACGATTTGGAACTCCTTTCTAAAATTTAACGGGTATTGCTTGGGTTCCAAATCAAAGCTGCATTTTAAGTATCTTTTCTTTAGAACTACGGTCAAGCAAACAAAATTCTAGCATAAATCGTTGAATCTCGTCAATCCTTAACATATTCTAGGCAGCATCTCGCCCGCCAGCACATCGACCACGCGGGTGGAGCCGTAGGCCGTTTTCATCAGCACGCGGCCCGCCGGGAATTCCGTCACATCGCCGATGAAAACGGCTTCTTCTCCGTATTTTGTTTGCCGCATCACGCTGATGATCGCTTCCGCATCTTCCGCGCCGACGATGGCGATCAACTTGCCCTCGTTGGCGACATACAGTGGATCGAATCCTAACATCTCGCAAGCCGCCTGGACTGCAGGCCGTACGGGGATCGCGGATTCCCAAAGGGTGATGCCCACCCCGGATTGTTGGCTGATCTCGTTAAGTGCGGAGGCAACTCCACCCCGGGTGGGATCCCGTAAAACATGAATTTGATCGCTGGCCTCCAGCATCGCCGCGATCAGGTGGTTCAGCGGGGCGCAATCACTCTGAATATCGGATTCAAATCCCAATTCGCCGCGCGCCCCCAAAACCGCGATACCGTGATCCCCAATGGGGCCGGAGAGAATCACCACGTCACCGGGTTTTGCGTAAGCGCCTCCCACCTCCGCGCCGGGGATGATCGTCCCCACCCCCGCGGTGGTGATGTACAACCCGTCGGCTTTGCCGCGCTGGACGACTTTCGTGTCCCCGGCCACAATCTGCACNNTCCAGCCCCTCTTCGAGAATAAATCCAGCCGTCAAATATTGGGGCGTGGCCCCCAACATGGCCACATCGTTGACCGTGCCGCAGACCGCCAGATGCCCGATATCACCGCCGGGGAAAAAGAGCGGCGCAACAACGTGGCAATCGGTGCTGATGGCCAATTGCGTACACGAGTTAGCCTGCACCACCCCGGCATCATCCCCGGCGCGCAGGGCGGGGTTATCGAGTGGGGGCAGAAACGTTTTACGGATGAGATCGTTCATCATCTTGCCGCCGCTGCCGTGCCCCATCACGATGGTTTCGCCGTGGGGCAAAGGAATGGGACAGATGGGGCCTTCCATTGTGGGGAGTTCTTCGGGCTTTGGTCTTCGGTTTTCAATCATTTTTATTCGCCATCTCTTGAATGCGCTGACGCGTTTCTGCAATGCTTGCTCGGATTTCAACCAGGTATGCGAAACGGTGTTCGGCAAAAATATTCCATGAGTCCGAATCCGCAACCATAAGTGGGCCAAGAATATCCATAACTCTTAAGGTCAGCGAATAAGAGAGTTCTTCATCGGTGAGCAAAACGGCACTGCTCCAATCTTTGATCGTTGGTAAAGATTGATGAAGCAGCACCGCTTTTAGAACTCGCGTGGCAGAACTATCAGGCCCCCAGCACTTGTGGATTCCAGCGATGATTTCTTTCAACGCTGAATGGTCGTGAAGCATTCGCTCACCATCTGGGCGCTGAGCGGACATCACCAGATTTGACCATGCTTCTAAATCTGCTTGTTGGATGTCTTGTGAAAGTTCGAATCCTAATTGAGGCATAATTTGGGCCGCCACCGCGGCTGAACGAAACGGATGGGCGGTGTCATTTCTAGCGAGCTGTTTGTCCAAATCATGTAAAACTGCGGCCCATTCGAGTTCCCTACGCGTTCGATCATTGGCCTGCCCATATTCTGGTAAATTCAAGCAAGTGACAAGCACCAGCAAAGTATGTAATGCGGTCTCTCCGCCATTTAAGGTCGCAATATTTTTCCACCCCGGGATGACTTGATCCATACTTTCAACTAAGTCTGGCTCCAGAAGTGGTAGAATTTTTTGAATTAATGGATCCCAATCAGAAATCCTTTTGGCGCGCAAATCAGCAGCAACTTTGGTGGCTAGCTGCCAAAAATCGGGGAGTTTTTCTTCGACAGGGAACATTTTTCTAATTACCTGCCATACTTATAATATGCCGCGCAGGCCCCCTCTGCCGAGACCATCGTGGCGCCTAGGGGATGTTCGGGCTTGCACTGATTGCCAAAGGCCGGGCAATCGTGGGGTTTCTTCAAGCCTTGCAAAATTTCTCCGGCGATGCACAACGGCGACTCTTCGGATTGGATGCCCTCCACGTTGAATTTGTTCTCGGCGTTAAAGGCGGCCAGTTCGGGCCGCAGGCACCAGCCGCTCATCGGGATCATGCCGATGCCGCGCCATTTGCGGTCGCATGTTACAAAAACTTGCTCGATCACCTTTTGAGCAGGGTTATTTCCTTCAAGCGTGACGGCGCGGGCGTAAGCATTGCCAACTTCGGCTTTGCCCGCTTCCAGCAATTTGACAGTTTCTAGAATCCCATTGGCGATGTCCAATGGCTCGAATCCCGTCACCACAATCGGAGTCTGATATTTTTCGGCAATTGGCGGGTATTCCCAATAGCCCATCACGGCACAGACATGCCCGGCGGCTAAAAACCCCTGCACCCGGTTGTGGGGCGATCCCAAAATGGCGTGCATGGCCGGCGGCACGCACACATGCGAAACCAACACGCTGTAATTGGTCAACCCCAGCCGTTGGGCTTGCAGCACGCTCATGGCGTTGGCCGGGGCTGTGGTCTCGAAGCCGATGGCGAAGAATACTACCTCTTTCGTAGGGTTTTCTTGTGCGATTTTGACGGCATCCAGCGGGGAGTACACCACGCGCACATCGCCGCCCACCGCACGGATTGAAAATAAGTCACGCCCGCTACCGGGCACGCGCAGCATATCGCCATAGGAGGTGAAAATCACATTGGGTTGCGAAGCAATCGCCAGGGCCTTGTCGATCAACTCCAAGGGAGTCACACATACCGGGCAGCCCGGGCCATGCACCAGTTCGATCTCCGGGGGCAAAAGTTGGTCGATCCCATGCCGCACAATCGCATGCGTCTGCCCACCGCAGATTTCCATAATCACCCAGGGTCGGGTTACCACTCGCCGGATTTCGTGGGTGGTTTTGCGTACCAGTTCGGCGTCGCGATATTCGTTGACGAATTTCACGCTGCCTGCTCCCCGTGCCCCACTTGCGGTTCATCGTAAAGCCCCAACTCCTCCCCTATGGCGTCGATCTCGCGCAGCATCTCCAGGGTTTTCTGCGCTTCTTCTTCGCTCAACAGGCTGATCGCAAAACCCACATGGATCACCGTATAATCGCCAATTTGCGCTTCGGGCACAAAATCCAGGCAGGTTTCACGCGTCACGCCGCCAAAATCAACCTTGCCCATCATCATGCCGCTCTTCTCGTAAATTTCCGTAATTCTTCCGGGTACGCCTAAACACATAATGCACCTCTAAAGTAAATGGCTCGCAATCGCAGCCTGCCCCAGCGCGATGCCCCCATCATTGGCCGGAACCTGCCGGTGAAGATAAACCGTAAACCCCGCCTGCTCCAACCGTGGGATCGTTTTGCCAAGCAGAGTCATATTTTGCCACACCCCGCCGCTTAGAGCAACCTCGCTGATTTTGAACTCGGCGCGCATGGCCTCACAAATCGTTTGGATGATTTCCGCCAGCCCGTTGTGAAAGCGGGCTGAGATGGCGGATACCGAAACCCCGGAGCGGAGATCGCTGACCACCGCGTGGAGCACTTCGCTGGCATCCAGGGTGCCTCCGCTAAAATCGAAGGGATACGCGCCCGCCTCGGCTGGATCCGCTAAAGCCTCGAATTCGATGGCCGCCTGACCCTCGTAATTGACCTCGCCCCGCACGCCCGCCAGTGCGGCCACCGCATCGAACAGCCGCCCCACGCTTGAAGTCTGCGGGCTGTTGATGTTATGTTCCAACATCGAGCGTAGCAAAGTCATATCATCACCACACAGGAAATTAACTGCGGGTAAATCATCATCCCAGTCGAATCCGGCCTGCCAGAGCAGCGCCAGGGCGATGCGCGCCGGTTTGCGGGTGGCCGCGTCCCCGCCAGGGAGTGGTGAATACTTCAAGTGCGCAAACCGCTGATAGCCGTGGTAATCGGCCAGCAAAAACTCCCCGCCCCAGATCGCGTCATCATCCCCGTACCCCGTGCCATCGAAGGAAACCCCAATCACAGGCCGTTCGCCGCTCAGCTCGTTATCAGCCATGCACGCCGCGATATGGGCGTGATGGTGCTGAATTTGGTACAGCGGCAACCCCGAAGATTGGGCGCGTTCCTGCGCGTAGCGCGTCGCCAGGTAGTTGGGGTGCAAATCACAGGCTATCGCTTCTGCATCCACGCGGAACAACTGCTCGAAGTGAGCAATCCCCTGCTCAAAAGATTGTAGCGTCTCGTAATTTTCCATATCCCCAATGTGATGGCTCAGGAAAGCATATTTGTCTTTCGTCAGGCAGAAGGTGTTTTTTAACTCTGGTCCTGTTGCCAGAATTTGGGGCGCTTCCCAGGGTAGTTGGATTGGGTTAGGCGCGTAACCGCGGCTGCGCCGCAGAGGGTAGGTTTGCGAGTTAGGGGTTAGGGATTGCGAAATCTCACTCCTACCCCCTAACTTCCTAACTCGCATCACGGAGTCGTCACAGCGCACCTGAATCTCCCGATTGTGCATCAAAAATGCATCTGCCAGCGATGCAAGCCTGGCGCGGGCTTCCTCGTTAGTGTAAGCAATCGGTTCTTCGGATAGATTCCCTGAAGTCATGACCAGTGCTGATAAACGACCGTTGACCGCTGACCGCTGACCGCCGTCTGCCGTCTGCCGTCTGCCGTCTGCGAACAGCAAATAATGCAGCGGCGTATAGGGCAGCATCACGCCGAGAGTATTTTGGTTGGGCGCGACTGCCGGGGCGACCCGCGTGCTGGGTTTGCGCTCCAGCAGTACAATCGGACGCTGGCGCGAAAGCAGTAGTTCGCGTTCGGCTTCGCTGACATGGCAGAACTGCTCCACCGTTTCGATGTCGGGCATCATCAGGGCAAAGGGTTTATCCACGCGCAGTTTGCGGCGGCGCAGTTCGCCTACGGCCGCGGCATTGAGGGCATCACAAGCCAGATGAAAGCCGCCCAGCCCTTTGATGGCGAGAATTTTGCCGGAGGCGAGAAGTTGCTGGGTCTCGAGAATAGCGTGCTCTCCGACTGACCGTGGACCGCCGACCGCTGACCGCGATGGTTCTGCCGTCCGCTGTCTGCCGTCCGTTGTCGGTTCCAGCCAAATATGTGGCCCACATGCGGGGCAGGCCACCGGCTGGGCGTGGAAACGCCGGTCGAGCGGGTTTTCGTATTCGGAACAGCAGGCCTCGCACATTTCGAAGGGGGCCATCGTGGTTTTGGGCCGGTCGTATGGGATGTCTTGGATGATGGTGAAGCGCGGTCCGCAGTTGGT
>DOTA01000393.1 GCA_003513015.1 Chloroflexota bacterium | reverse complement strand
TGGATTGCGCGCGGCCTTTCGGCTGCGGTCTACACCCAAACTACGGATGTTGAAATTGAAGTCAATGGTTACCTGACCTATGACCGTGAAATCATCAAAATGGAGAAAGAGCAGCTTGTCGAAGCACACCATCACTTATCTGCGGTAGAATTATCAGACAAGTAATTGGAAAACCGTGGATTTTAAGATGTTCACTGGGATGAAAAATGAGTGAATTAGAGTTTGAGATCGATCAGCAGAAGCTTCAAGAAAAATCACGCTCTGAATTAATTGCTAAAATTCAGGATTTGCAGAAGCGCCTGGTGGAGCTTAAAACCATCAACGCGCATTGGCGTGAACATAATGAAACCTATGCCCTGGTGCTTGATGAATCCAGTGATCCCATTTTTATGTTTTATCCTGATGGGCGCTACCGCTACGTCAATCAAGCCTTTGCTGAGGGGGTAGATAAACCCTTGGATCAGATCATCGGTCGCAGCATCTATGATGTTTTTCCCAAAGATGAAGCCGAAAAACGTTTTGCCGCTGTAAAATGGGTGTTTGAAACCGGGGAAATCCGAGTCATCGAAGTGCGTGTGCCGCGTCGTGACGCTGATCGCTATTATCTGACCACCGCGAAACCCGTTTTGGGTGCTGATGGCAAGGTTGATTGGGTCATCTGTATCTCCAAAGAGATCACCGATCGCAAACGCATGGAGCAAGAACTCCTTTACCTGAGTACGCACGATATACTCACGGGCCTCTATAACCGAAATTTCTTCGACTCTGAACTTGCCCGCTTGCAACTCAGCCGGCTTTTTCCCATTGGCATCGTTGTCATCGATATGAATAATCTCAAAGCGACCAACGACAAATACGGCCATTCCGCCGGTGATGAATTGATTCGCAAAGTGGCCGCAGAACTCCAAAATTCCTTCCGGATGGGCGATATCATCGCTCGCATCGGTGGCGATGAATTTGCCGTGATCCTGACACAAACTGACAAAGTCGGCACAGAAAGTGCGGTTAATCGGCTATATGCCAATATCAAAAAACACCGTGATGCTTTGCTGAGCATCTCCGCTGGTTGGGCAATCGGCGAGGTTGGAAGCTACCTCCAAATCGTTATGCGCGAGGCCGATGATCGCATGTACGAAGAGAAAGCTATCTACAGATCTAAAATTCAGAAGAGACAAAACAACGATGAATAAATGGACAACCACGAACATCCCGGATTTAAGCAATAAAACCGCGATCGTGACCGGCGCGAACAGCGGTATCGGCTATTGGGCAGCCTATTGGATGGCTGCTCAGGGAGCGCGCGTGGTGATCGCCTCTCGCAACGCCCAAAAAGCGGATTCGGCCGTTAAAAAAATGGGAGCTTCACAGCCTGGCCTGGAGTTGGATCTGATTCCCCTGGATTTAGCCAACCTTGAAACCATCCGCGATTTTGTAGCCGTTTTCCAGGAGCGTTATACCAGCCTCGATATTCTCGTCAACAATGCTGGTGTCATGGCCCTGCCTTATCGCCAAACCGCCGATGGTTTCGAGATGCAGTTTGGCACCAATCATCTCGGGCACTTTGCCCTCACGGGGTTGCTGTTGCCGCGTTTGCTGGCATCACCCGCGGGTCGGGTTGTGACGATTAGCAGCATGGTGCATCGCCAGGGCAGCATTGATTTTGGAAATCTCAACGGAGAAAAAGCATACGCACCCTGGCCAGCCTACCGGCAGAGCAAACTATCCAACCTGCTATTTGCCTATGAATTGCAGCGCAAACTGCAAGCCGCCGGAAAACCTCTGATCAGCTTAGCCTGCCATCCCGGTTATGCCAATACCAACCTGCAAAGTGTTGGCCCTGAAATGGGCCAATCGAGCCTGGATAAACTCTTTTGGAAGTTGGCCAATACGCTGGTGGCCCAAAGCGCTGAAAAAGGCGCTTTGCCCTCCCTGTATGCTGCTACCGCTCTTGAGGCTCAAGGGGGTGATTTTATTGCTCCCCATGGCCCGGCGGAAGCGCGTGGCTATCCGGTCAGATCTAAATCCAGCCCTGCTTCCTACGAAGAGGCGGCTGCCGCTAAATTATGGCAAATCTCGGAAGAATTGACCGGAGTAAAATATCCGCTGACCGCTGACCGCTATGACCATTCAACTATCCAAATTTAATCCCACCGAACATCCCCATCGCCGGTTTAACCCCCTGACCGGCGAGTGGGTGCTGGTATCGCCCCACCGTACCAAGCGCCCCTGGCAGGGCCAGGTCGAAAAGGGGCAACCCGATGACCGCCCTCGGTACGATCCGAAATGCTATCTCTGCCCGGGAAATGAGCGTGCCGGTGGCGTGATCAATCCACAGTTTGAACATACTTTTGTGTTTACGAACGATTTTGCAGCCTTGTTAGCGGATACACCCCTCTCAACGGAAGCATACCAAAATCCCCTGTTTCGGACTCAAGCAGTACGCGGCACCAGCCGGGTGATCTGTTTCTCCCCGCGGCACGATCTCACCCTGCCCGAGATGGAATTGCCTGATATCCGTCGCGTGGTCGATATTTGGGCGGAGCAAGTTGCCGAACTTAGCCCAAAATACCTTTGGGTGCAAGTTTTCGAAAATAAAGGTGCGGTGATGGGTAGCTCGAATCCGCACCCCCACGGGCAAATCTGGGCCCAAAATTTTCTCCCCAATGAACCCGCCAAAGAAGACGAAAATCAACATGAATATTTTAGCGAGACGGGGCATCCGTTATTGATGGATTATCTCGAAATGGAGTTGAAAGAGCAGCAGCGAATCGTTGTGGAAAACGCCGGTTGGCTGGCGGTGATCCCTTATTGGGCCATCTGGCCTTTTGAGATTTTGCTACTCCCCAAGCGTCACGTTCAACGCCTGCCCGATCTGAGCGAGGCTGAACGCCAAATGTTGGCTGAAATTCTCAAAGGTTTGCTGGCCCGTTACGATAACCTGTTTGAAACTTCGTTCCCGTATTCGATGGGTTGGCACGGTGCGCCAGGTTGGGATGATTCCAGGCCATCCTGGCAACTGCACGCCCATTTTTACCCTCCGTTGCTGCGCTCCGCCACTGTTAAAAAATTTATGGTGGGCTACGAGATGATGGCTGAAGCCCAGCGCGACATCACCGCCGAACAGGCCGCCGAGCGCCTTCGGGCTTTATCCGAAGTTCATTACAAACAGGGCCCCTAGGCTGGGGCGCTCACCCGTCCTCAGCAAACCACATGCTGAGGATTTTTTTGTTTTAAACACCAAACGTATCTGCTCAGCCATCTCGTAGATAGCACACTGAACCTCGTTGAAGTGTGCGGCCATTAGCGAACCGCATGCTTCGACAGACTCAGGATGCTATGTTTCGGCCCTGGCCTGAGATCACCAAACGCCAAAAACTTCAACCGTCAGCCAGGCAATCGGGATGCTTCTAATGTACAAAGATGAACGGAGCCGTTTGTCTTTAGACACGTATCCGTTCATTGGCAGATACGTATCTGTTATCAAAGCTTTTACGTCACCTTTTTGAATTGGATGACACTCAGAGCTTGTTGGAAGGCTTTCCCTGGCACGAAGCGAAGTAATACCTTGTTGATGTCATCAGCGCCGAAAGCTTCTGGGGTATCGCTGCCCTGGCTTTGAACTCGCAAGCGGAAGGAGCCGAAATCGCCCAAATCGACGATGCGGCCCTGGGCTAATTCTTGGGGGATGGCAATTAGCAAGGCTTCGAGGGCGGCCAGCATGTCGATGGAGCTAAGCGTAGAAATGGCGGCGATCTGGTCGCTGAGTTCGCGCGGGCCGGTTTTGCCGGTGGTCACCAGGGAGGGGTAGTAGTGCGCTTCGGCCTGGAGGTTTTGGGGGTTGGGGCGAGTGATCAGGCGATAGGGCACGGTCATGGGGTTTCCTCCTGTTAACGGGGTAGCGAATGGGGGTATGGATGTTTCTGGGGTTGTGTGCCAACCCAAAGTAGCAGCAAGCTGAAATGTAAAATCTTCTTTAGGCTGAGGCGATCATGCCCCCGATCACAAATTGCGCCTCCTGCCTTCTAAAAAAGCGCAATTTATGACCAGGGTATAGTATAGAATGCCGGGACCTACCTAGTCAAGTTCGAAATCTTTGGAGAATGCACGGATATTTGGTACACTTGAATTTGTAACTACATGGGGCCAGGTC
>DOTA01000256.1 GCA_003513015.1 Chloroflexota bacterium | reverse complement strand
TTTAAAGCTGGATTTCCATTAAGTCCTGAAGATTATAATACCCACGGTTGAAAATTGTGCTTCCTGCTTTCTAAAAAAGCGCAATTTTCAACCATGGGCGGCATATACTTTATTTGTTCTCTGACCATGTAGTTGGGGATGACCTATATAAAAATGATGAGCGGCAGCAAATTTTGCTGCCGCTCATCATCACTTTCTTGGTGGTTGATTCCGCACCCTAATTCAGGGAAGGAATTTGGGATGAGATCGCATACAAAAGGTTTTCCTCAATTGATGTTAGCGAATCACCAATGGCAGATAGATATCATATCCTATAAGTATGCTTACTGTGGTGGATGTGGTTTTTCCCAGGCTGTCTGTGGCCTTCAGCGTGATGGTGTGGACTCCGGGCGTCAATACATTGAGCGCCACCGAAGTTCCCGTGCCCAACCCGCCTTGTACGTTGCTCGACCATGCCAAGGCGCTTTCGGGTAAGGTGCCATCCTCCATATCGGTAGCGGAGCCTTGCAGGATCACTGCTGAACCTGGCAAGTATGTTTTCCCTTCCACCGGGTTCATAATGGTGACTTCCGGGGCGTGATTCGGCACGCTGATAGCCTGATCGGTTTCATCGAGGCCGGTATTCACCCCATCGCTTGCCACCACCCGGAAGCGCACATCAGAACCGCCAGCCAGACTGTCGGTTTGAACAGTATAGTTTGGATTGGTTAATTCGCTTGCTAGCATCACCCACGAGAGGCCATTGTCATTACTGTAGAAAACAGAATACGTCAGGGGATCGCCGTCTACATCCAAACCCTGCCAGGTGAGGGTATGCTGGCTGCCGCGTTGCCAACTCTCTACCGCGCTTGGGCTGGTTATCAACACTTGGGGCGGGTTGCTACTCACGGAATGTTCATCAAAAGTTTCACCGAGATAAGTGAGCGCTACCGAGGCTGTGCCATCAACCCAGGGGATGATGAAAGAAACATCGGCCTGAAGGGTCGGATCAGGCGAAAATGGCGGGTCGGTTGCGGGGTTTGTGGGTGTGCCACTGTGACCATCGTATTCGCTTTTGAAATCGGTATAAAAAGGTTGGCTGTAGAGCACCTCGCCTTTGCCGCCGCGCAACTCAATAGCATAATCTCCTTGCGGCAGATAGTAAGCTGCCCCGCCTTCAATGTGGTAGAGTTCTCCCAGCAGACCGGGCTGTGCCGGTTGGTATAAGGGATTGAAGATTGTGGCATTGACCACCAAAGATTCTTCGGTTACGCTGGGCATGAAGGTCATCAATGGCGGAGTCCGGCCGGACAGTTGGTAGTTGATTAATCCAGGCGTCAGTTTGCTAAACATTTTGTTCCAGGTGAAAGGTGAAATCCAGCCTTGTTTGGAGCCATTCGCGGGGCAATAACTCATCAGATCATGCGTGGTGGCCGGGTTATAGATTTTCCCAGTGTAGGGGTTGAACCCAAATTCCTGGATGCTGGAATTCCCGTAGGGAAAATCGGAGTTGCCATCATTCGAGCCACAGGCATCACTGGTATCTGTGTGAAAAACATCATAATCGTGAACCAGTTCGTGCCCAAAGATCAAGGCCCCGCCACCGGGGGTATCGGTATTGGTGCCGGGGCGGTCTGTGCCAATGCCCACAACCCCCAAACCACCCGCATGCGGATAAACCGGCATATCAGCGTGCCCGCCGGAATAGCCGTCATTGGGTGCCCAGCCATACACATGATCTGCCCCGGTGAACGTACCGCTGAACCACCAACTGAAGGCGTTTTCAAGAATCCAATAAGCATTCAGGGTCTTGATCAGATCATGTTGGCTATCGCCAGAACTCAGATTTTCTGTCCAATTCAAATAGCCGCTTTTGACCACATAGTTAACCGCTCCATTGCGGATGGGCAGCACCTGCTCGAACCAATCGGCCGCACCGCCATTTACGGCCCAACCCTGGGCATATTGGTTGCCGCTATAACCACTGGGGTGATAGTAGAGCCGCTGGCCGACAATTTTGAGCGTATCACGTTTCTGAAAGTTCAAAGTGATGGTTCCCGAGGCCGGGTAGCGGTTGTTGCTTTCGTTGCTCTCCGTAAAAATATTATCGGGATCCACCACCGCATAAAAACTTACGGGCACATTGTTGGTGAAATTAACATTGAAGTAAATATCTGCGCTATCGGTCGTGCCTTGGTCGATGGTTTTCGTGGCGTTGCCGTAGGCGTTGGCCGTGTAAGTTACCCCATTGGCAATAATATATAATCGCACTGGCACAGTGTTGACTTTGCTGCTCCAAACACTACTGAGTTTTAGATATACGCGCGCCGTGCTGTCTTTTTGCGTGGCAACCGGCAGGGAATTATCCGGGCAGGTGCTCAACCCTTTGCTGGTATCAAAACATTGTATCCCTTGGGTAATTTCAATGCCGTGGATTGCCAGATCAATTGAAAAGTTCGGTAATTTAATGATGGCTTTGGGCGCGGGATAGTACGGCATCATCGGGATCACTGGGGTTGAGGTGGGGGTTGGCCCCTGGGTGGGTACAGCCGATGGAATCGGGGTCCAGGTGGGTTCCGGTGTTCGGGTGGGTGCAATCCCTCTGCGGGGGGAAAAATACAAATCGTCGATTGATTCAGAGAGCGCCGTGGAGCCATAATCCCAGGTAACCCGGAGGATGCTGCCGCTTGGATCGTAAATGCCGATAAATTCGGTGTGCGCATCTGGCACGGGAACATGCCGGAACTGGCAGATGATTTTGCCAGCGGCATCAAAAGCAGTCAGCAAGCCAACAGTTTGTTGGTTATCGCCATTGCCCATGTAAAATCCCACATGCGTTTTGGGTTCATCGAAATCGATCACCATGGGAACATTGCTGCTCGTATTGGGAAAGATGGCGTTATTGATGGCCACATTTGGTGCGGAGGCCGCGTTTGCGGGTTCGTTGCCATAGGTGAGCGCTTGGGTGATCCCGCTATTTTCAAATTTAACCCCAAAGGAAGGCCGGTAGTGATCCCCGATCACCACGGCGTTGGCCAGATCATCAAAATTGATCAACACCGGGCTGGGAATATCTCCGGGCGCGAGCAATTCCTGACAGGCTGTTTGGGCGCTGGCCGTTTGAACGCTGCCGCTGCTCAAAATGAATGCCAAAACCGGCAATGCCAGGCTCAGCACCAGACCAGCCATCAGTATGAATCCAAATGCACGAAATTTTATACGTTGGGTAGACATTTTTACTCTCCTGAAGATTTGACCAAATTCAGTGGATCGCGGTTTCAGCGTTTTTAGCATCCTGAACAGGGTTGAAGGATGCATTTCGGCACACTTCGACAAACTCAGTGTGCTAAATTCTATAAAATCTTGATCTACTGAAATTAGGGAGCTGATGCCTGTTGCTGTGCCATACCTTGGGCCGGTTCGGAGGCTGCGATGTATTCAGTTGTGAGGCGAAGGGGCTTTCTGGGCCAGGATTGATTTCAGCCGAGCACTGCCATCAAACAAGCCATCAGTACAATTAGATAAATATTATAAAATATATCCTAAATAATTGAAAGGGGCAATTTGTACTGAGGTGTGAAAAGAAAACACCCTGAGGCAGGGATTCGCCTCAGGGTGTTAGAGACAGCCTAAATTTCGGTGAGAGTTTCTATTTCAGGGCGAGGTAGATATCAAATTCCGAATCATCTGAGTCGATGGCGAAGCGCTCATCATAAACTTCCATATCATATCGGCTGGGGTGCACTTCCAGGCCGGATTGGGGCAGCCAGGTTTCGTAGATGTAGCGATAGGTTTCGCCGAGGTTATCGAGTTTGCCGTAGTGGGTGAAAACCGCATATTTGTGTTCGGGCACCTCGCGGTAGACCATGCCTGCGGGGAGGCTTTGAGAGTTGCTCACTTCGCATGCGGCCACGTACTCAAACTCACCTTCGGCTGCGCCTTTGGGGCTGGCGAAACACAGGCCGTAGCTTTGGCTCTGGTCAATGCTGTGAATCTCTGGCATACGCTGGTTGAAGACACCCCACATTTGGGCAATTTCATGGTTTTTATTTTTGCCCACATAGGAGAGGCCGATGGCTTTGAAAGCCGGTTTGGTGACAATTTTGGGTTCCATTTTCTGTTCCTTTCGTGCTTGTGGGGAGAGGATCGAGACCGGGATGCTGGCGCGCTGCACGGGGGCCTGGAGTTCCGTGTAGCCGGTTTCGAGTTCGGTTTGCGGGGAACTGCTCACCCCGCTTTCGGGCAGGTAGATTTCACGATATGCCCCGGCGATTTGGTAACCACTGGATTGCGCCCAGCCATGCAATTGCGTATAGGCACTGGAGAGCGGGGCGTTTGCGCTGGCGTGGATCAAACTGGCCATCGGTGCTACGGCGCGCAATTCCAGGAGTTGCACAGGGCCGCCTCCCCAATCGCCCGCCCGCTGGCGAGAACTCAACTGCACACCGATGGCCAGCTCGATTTCCAGGTTGCTTTCGCGATAAGGCTGGTTATTAGCGACCAGGGCAAACCAGGGCGTTGCCGGTTTGAGTCGGGCGCGTTCCAGGTTTTCTTGCAGCAGGGTTTGCAGGCTGAGGCGGGCAGGTAGGAGAGCTGCTTCGCTGGCGGCTACCAACCGGGCGCTGAGGGCGGTTTGCGCGGGCACTTCTTTGAGGGCAATCTCGTGTTGGGGCGGGTGGCCTTCCAGGGCAAGTTGTTGCAAG
>DOTA01000474.1 GCA_003513015.1 Chloroflexota bacterium | reverse complement strand
CCGCCGTAGAGAAAGGCGTAAATGATGCCGCTGAAGCAGGTGTTTTGGGCGGATACCCGGTAGTAGATGTGAAAGTCCGTTTAAAACACCTGCTTCAGCGGCATCATTTACGCCTTTCTCTACGGCGGGGATATATTCTCTTGGAATAGCACCACCCGTAATGGCGTTTTCAAATACAATACCACTACCACCTTCACCAGGGGAGATCTCAAGCACAACGTGAGCATACTGTCCCCGGCCACCTGTCTGTTTGACGTGACGATAATCAAGCTTTTCAACCGTCCGAGTGATCGATTCACGATAGGCAACCTGGGGGCGTCCGACACGAGCTTGAACTTTGAACTCGCGCAGCATGCGATCTACTAACACTTCTAGATGCAACTCACCCATACCGGAGATGATCGTCTGACCAGTTTCGTTGTCCGTACGGACCTGGAAAGTGGGATCTTCCTCGGATAGCTTGTGCAACGCGATCGACATTTTATCCTGATCAGCCAAGGTTTTAGGTTCAATCGCGACCGAGATCACAGGATCCGGAAACGTGATATTCTCCAAAATGACCTGATTGGCGGCATCACACAGGGTATCTCCGGTAAAGGAATACTTGAGACCCAAAACCGCAGCAATATCACCCGCGCCAGCATCTTCAATATCTTCACGTCGATCGGCGTACATACGGATCAGCCGACCGATGCGCTCTTTGCGATCTTTGGATGAGTTATACACCGCGGCACCCTGGTTGACTTTACCGGAATAAATTCTCAGGTAAGCCAATCGTCCAACATAGGGATCGGTGACAATTTTAAAGACCAAGGCGCTAAATGGGGCCGTATCTTCGGCCACGCGCTCAACTTCTTCATCGGTGGACGGCTTAATGCCATTTACAGCGGGAATATCTAACGGTGAAGGAAGATAATCAACCACCGCATCTAAAAGGGGTTGCACACCTTTGTTACGGAGCGAGGTTCCACAAAAAACGGGCGTAAGCGTTCCGGCAATCACAGCCCGACGTAAAGCAGCCTTCAACTCTGGGATAGTGATTTCCTCGCCATCCAAATATTTGAGCGTCAAGTCATCGTCGGTTTCGGCGATTTTTTCTACCATGTGCTCACGCATAATCGCAACTTGATCAATCAGATCAGCCGGAACATCGATTTCGCGTGGTTCAGCGCCAAGTTGATCTTCCCAAACCGTGGCACGCTCGGTAAACAAATCAACCGCACCAACAAAATCGGCTTCACTACCAATCGGCAACTGCACAGGGACCGGGTTCGCTCCCAAGCGTTCACGAACCATGTCAATAGTGCGCTCATAAGAAGCACCCACCCGATCCATTTTGTTTACAAAACAAATGCGGGGAACACCGTATCGATCAGCCTGACGCCAGACAGTTTCACTCTGCGGTTCAACACCTTGAACGGCATCAAAAACCACAACACCACCATCCAAAACACGCAACGAGCGCTGCACTTCGGCTGTAAAATCGATATGTCCGGGGGTATCAATAAGATTGATCAGGTACCCTTTCCATTCTGCAGAAACAGCAGCTGAAACGATGGTGATACCGCGCTCTCGCTCTTGTTCCATCCAATCGGTTACGGTGGTGCCATCATCGACAGAACCAATCCGATAGGTTTTTCCGGTGTAATACAGAACACGCTCAGTCGTTGTGGTTTTACCCGCATCGATGTGTGCAATGATACCGATATTTCGATACTGCTCTAAAGGGAACTGGCGAGCCATCAGCTATACTCTATTGGTAAAGAACAAATATAAAAGCCAGGAAGGCTTCTAAACTCGATAGTGAGAGAAAGCACGGTTGGCCTCAGCCATACGATGCGTTTCTTCGCGCTTGCGGACAGCCGAACCAGTATTGTTCGCAGCATCCAATAACTCGCCAGCCAATTTCTCAGAAAAGCTTTTTCCTGAACGAGAGCGAGAGGCCGCCACAATCCAGCGGGTAGCCAAAGCAAATTGCCGATAAGTAGGCACTTCCATAGGCACCTGGTAGGTGGCACCACCAACACGACGGGGCTTGACCTCCATGATCGGCATTGTATTTTTTAGCGCAGTTTGGAACAATTCCAACGCATCTTTCCCGGAGCGCTTCGCCATCAACTCAAAAGCATCGTAAACCAAAGTGGTAGCAACGCTTTTTTTGCCATTTTTCATAATTCGATTAATGAAAGATTGCACTTGCACGCTGTTGTAGCGCACATCAGGTAAGATTTCTCGTCGTTCTGGTCTATTTCTTCGAGACATCCGATTTCTCCAATTTCACTAGCGTTAAGAATCGCCGGTTATCTGACCGGCGACCTTTTATTTACTTTTGGGACGCTTAGACCCATATTTGGAACGGCTTTGCTGGCGATCTGAAACACCAGTGCTGTCCAGGGTACCACGAACAATGTGATAACGCACACCAGGCAGGTCCTTAACACGACCACCACGCACCAAAACCACAGAGTGCTCTTGCAAACTGTGACCTTCGCCAGGAATATAAGCCGTGACTTCGACCTGATTAGTCAAGCGTACACGGGCAATCTTGCGCAAAGCAGAATTCGGTTTTTTGGGCGTCATCGTACGAACAACAGTACATACACCGCGCTTCTGGGGCGCCCCTTTGGGCTGCCGAACACGACGTTGTTTGTTCGAGTTGTAGGTATATTGCAAAGCCGGAGCCTTGCTTTTAACTTTCTTTGATTTGCGGCCTTTGCGAACCAATTGGTTGATAGTGGGCACGTTCGCCTCCAAATAAATCTTTTTTACTCGTCTATTATTCAATAACGGAGGCCATCGAACGTACAATGATGGCCTCGTGTCACATCCGTAATGTATATTTAGTTAGGAATAGGGCGGGGAGTATCGCCTGCCCTTCTTTTACAACGGCCTGGAATTTTACCACGGCGAATATGCATCGTCAATAGAATTCTTTAGGAGTTTCGATGTTTCCTAAAGAAACAAGGCCGGTACAGGGCTTAGAAATTTCCTAAGCCCAACAAACCAGTACTTAACGCGGGTGGCCGCGTGCGAGCCTCATCTTTTCCAAAGCGGATTATTTCACCAGTCTCAGTGATTGCTTCCACAGACAACCCCAAACTTTGCAACTCCTTCACCAATACACGGAAAGAAGCCGGGATACTGGGGTCTTCAATGGGTTCACCTTTGACAATGGCTTCATAGGTTTTTACGCGACCTTGAACATCATCCGATTTGACTGTGAGCATCTCTTGCAGGGTATAAGCCGCGCCGTAGGCTTCCAGCGCC
>DOTA01000475.1 GCA_003513015.1 Chloroflexota bacterium | reverse complement strand
ATTGATACCGTTTGCGATGCCGGGATTGATCCCGCAGCCATCACCATCGATACGCTCGATCTGCCGGGTGAGACCCTAATCAACTGTATTGCCGGCACGCCTTACGATAACACCCAACCCCCTGGCCCCAAGGGCTTGCCCGATCACATCCAGGTTAATTTTGGCGTTACCGATCCCAGTGAGCGGCAGTATGGTGATCCGGTGATTTACATCATCCCGGTGATCGAATACCAGCAGCTTTGGGAGCAAAGTGGGGATATCAGCTTTACAGAGAGTTACACCCAATTGGTGAGTTTACTGCAAGCCCGGCCTAATCCCATTCCCACGCAGGGGATGCCCGTGCTGCCCTTTGAGGAGGTTACCGGCACCAATGATCTCGTCACCCAATATGCCTATGTTGATACCAACGCCGGTTTTGGCGTGCGCTTTGTGGGCCGCTTCTCGCAGAGCGCCAACCCGGTGACGAATGATGCACCTCAACTCTTTTACATCTTCCAGGGTTTAAGTGATGATGGCTTATACCTGATCTCGTTCTTCTACCCGGTGCGCACAGATGCCTTGCCCGATAGTGGTGCTGTCAGTGCCGATGAACTTCAGCAATCCCAGGATGATCCGCCTGGATACTTGAAAGGCAAAGTCGAAGAACTCAATCAATTGACCTTTGCTGATTGGGAACCCTCACTGACCACACTGGATGCTGCGATTACCTCCCTGAAATTCCCGCGCCCCTTTGACGGCCCCGGTCTGACCGATGCGCTCTGGTCGTGGAATGAACTGAACTTGCCAGATGGCACCTCGCTCATCAAGAACCCCGACAACTACACCCTGCGCTTCTTTGCCGATGGCACGCTGAACATCACCGCTGATTGCAACACCGGCCAGGGCACTTACACCGCCGACCGGCAATCAATCACCATTCAGGTGGGTGTAATGACCTCGGCGGCCTGTGGTGATAAATCGTTGGATGTGCAATTCCTGCAATACTTGGGGCAAGTGGTCAGTTTTGATTTGCAGCCCGCCTATCTGGGCCTCTATCTGGCCGAAGAGGCTGGCAACCTGGGCTTTTACATCGGCTCTCCCATTGTCGATAACCCCGACCTGCCTACCGATGGCCCTCTCGCCACGGCGAATGACACCATCAACGTGCGCTCCGGGCCAGGGGTAGATTATCCTAGTTATGGATTGGCGAAAAAGGGTGATAAAGCTCTGATCCTCGGAGTCAGCGCCGATGGCACCTGGTGGGTCATCGAATTGCCCACTTATGTAGCCCCCGATGGCCGTGGCTGGGTCAGCGCCGATTATGTCACGGCTACCAATGCCGAGGGTGTGCCGGTTATCGAACCGCCGCCGCTACCGTAATGCAAATAAAAAATCCCGAAGTTCTGACCGGAACCTCGGGATTTTTTATTTTTAGCACACTGAGCTTGTCGAAGTGGGCTAAAGTAGCTTAATCTCGTTCCCAAAAACTGAGGCTTTCGATGTGATAGGTTTGGGGGAATAAATCGAAGGGTGTGATCTGCCGCAGCCGGTAGCCCATCTCGCTCAGGAAACGCGCATCCCGCCCCAGGGTAGCCGGATCGTAGGAAATATAGGCGATGATGCGCGGCCCCAGGGATTGGATTCCCTCCAGGGTGGCGCGACCCAACCCGGCCCGCGGGGGGTCAGCTACCAGGAAGGCGGGATGCAAATCCAGGGTGGGAAGCACCTCTTCCACGGGAGCCTCGTAGAGTTCCACATTCTCGAATTCATCCAGGTTGATTACAAAATCATCACAAGCCTCCGGTGAATCTTCGATCCCAATCAGCCGCGCCACTTTGGGGGCCAGAAAGGCGCTGAACAACCCCACGCCACAGTAGGCATCGATGCCCGTATCCCCCGGCTGGATTTCCAGATTTTCGAGCAAATGCCCTACCATTTTTTCGGCCATCGCGGTGTTGACTTGGAAAAAGGAATCCGCCGAAACCCGGAAGGGCCGCCCCAAAACCTCGATGGTGATGTGGTCATCGCCCCCCAGCACCAGACTGCCGCCCGGCCCACTGTGGATTACCGAAACCGGCAAGTCCGCCTCCATTTCGACGGGTTCGGGATCACTGCTTTCGAGGATGACCATCCGATCATCTTCGCTGCCGCAGCGCAGGCTGACGCGTTCCAGGCCAGGGATGGTTTCAATATCGATTTGCGGCCAAAGTTCAAGGAGTTCTGCGGCAGGCAGGTGGCACTCTGTAATGGGAATAATGCGCTGATCGAGGCTCACAAAACCCAATTTGCCCTCCGCATTGAGGTGGAATTGCACCTGGTTGCGGTAATTCCACGGGGTAGGGCTGGGAACCGTGGGCTGCACGGGAGGATCGCTCAGCTTGCCCAAGCGCTGGAGTTGGTCGCGCAGGATTTCAGCTTTAGCCTGCAACTGCCGTTCGTAGGCTAGGTGTTGGTAATGACAGCCGCCGCAATCACCAAAGTGTGGGCAGCGCGGCGTGATGCGATCGGGCGAGGCTTCCAACACTTCGAGCAGTTCACCGCGGGCGAAACCGCGCTTCTCTTCGGTCAGGCGGATGCGCACTTTTTCGCCGGGCAGGGCAAAAGGCACAAATATGGCCCGGCCGCGTGTCTCCGATTGGGGGTCGGGCAGGCGCCCAAAACTGTCGCCACCGTAGGCAAATGAATCGAGGGTGATAATTTCTTCCGTCACGGGCAGACCTTTGGTTTTAGTTTGATGTGCCAAATTATGAGAAAAGTGTAATCTCAACGTGGCGCGATTGTACCAGCACTGCCGCAAGCGACAAGGGTTATCGAATACCCCAGAATGAGTATAATTGCGCCCATGCGACGCTTCTTGATTGGGGTTACGAGTTTATTCCTGGCACTGCTGGCCTGCCGGGCCTTTTCACTTACACCAGCCACGCCCACGCCACAGCCGCCAACGGCGACCGCCACCGCTACGCCCCCGCCAACGCTGACGAATACACCTACGTCCACAGCGACAGCTTTACCGCCAACTAGAACGGCCATTCCGGCCTCCCCAACGCCAACGGTGCTTGACTTTGAACTGCTCCTGCATCCCGATGGCGGCTTGTTTGTGGGGGACCAGGTCAGTTTTGAAGTTTTGCCTCCGTCTGAGTTGGATTTGCAGGATGCTACCTTGCGGATTGAACTGCCACAGGAGGCCATGCTCGAAGCACGTTTCTTTCCCTTTGGGATCGCCGGGCGCAATCAAGCCACCCTGTTTTGGGGCTGGGATACTACCGGGCTTGAGGCTGGCGCGCAATCCCTGACGTTTTCGATTCAGCCCCTGGGGTACACCTGGACTCAAACCATCACTTTGGCTGCCGCGGCTGAGTTACCCGTCCCCGAACCTTTGGCCCATTGGACTACCAGTGAAAGCGATTGCTGTTTGTTTTATTACATCAGCGAAACGGCCGCGGCGCGCGAGATCACGGCCACACTGGCGCTGGCCGATCAACAGGCCGCCCATGCCATGGCGGTTTTGGGGGATGAATTTTCGGAGCCGCTGGTGATCACGTTGATGCCGCGCGTGCTAGGCCAGGGGGGCTTCGCCACCAATGAAATGTACATTTCGTTTTTGGATCGCAATTATGCCGGAAATGATTTTGGCATGGTGCTGCACCACGAAATGGTGCATGTGCTCGATCAGCGTTTGGGCGGAAATTTACGGCCGACGATTTTGATCGAAGGCTTAGCGGTATATCTTTCGGGAGGGCACTACAAACCGGAAGCGCTGGCACCCCGCGCCGCGGCCCTGCTGGCTCCCGCTCAAAGGGCAGATGGTCTCGGCTTGGGCTGGTATCTGCCTTTGACGGAATTGGCGAACGATTTCTACCAATCTCAGCATGAAATTGGCTATATTCAGGCGGGTGCCCTGGTTGAATATCTGGTGGATACCTGGGGGTGGGAGTCATTTTCGGCTTTTTACCGTGACATTCAGCCGGTGGATGGTGGCGGGCAAGCCTCGGCGCTGGATGCGGCTTTGCAAGCCCATTTTGGTCGGAATCTGGCAGACCTGGAAACCGATTTTGTAGCCATGCTTCAGGCGCAACCTATCACCCCCGAAACGGTGGCCGATGTGCGCCTGACGGTGACATTTTTTGAGGTGATGCGCCGTTATCAGCAGGCGTTGGATCCCTCGGCATATTATTTGACAGCCTGGCTGCCCGATGGGCCAATGATGCGGGAGCGGGGCATTGTGGCTGATCTGCTGCGCCACCCGGCAATGTTGGAAAACCTGGCTTTGGAAACGCTACTGGTGGCTGCCGATGCCGCGATGGATGGGGGCGATGTGGATTTGGGCGCGCAAGCCTTGGATGCCGTCGGCGCAGTTTTAGACGCGCTGGAGGCGGGTGCCGAGACTCCCTTTGCGGCGAATCCCTTGGCGCAGGCACATTTTGAATTGGCTCAGTTGGTTGCCGAGCTGGGTTATACGGCGGAAAAAATTGAGGTTGGGGATGAATCCGCTCGGGTGATTGCCAGCCAGGGCTGGCCGGAATTGACCGTGTTTGAGTTCAAGCGGGTGAATGGCGATTGGAGATTGGCGCAGGGCGAATAATTGATCCCTTGAAAGGAACTGCTCAGGACAGTGCTAAAAGGTAGCATCTTGAATCCAGTTGAGGGATGCGGTGATTCTGTTTTTGCTACTTCAATCAAGTTCAGTGTGTTATGCATGGTATGGTGGAGCAGTTACAACCGTTTGAAAATAAAAAAGGACGATGCGGTCACATCGTCCTGAAAAAGTAGGGGGGATTTTTTAGGGACAGGTGTAGAGAAAGCTAAAAAGGGAGTTGAACGGGGGTGTGCAATATAAATTCATCATATCGAAAATCAGTGCGCCAACCACCAGGATACATAACATGACCACGATGCAGCCCGCCCCGGCCCACAACCATGAGATGCCCTCACGGCGGGCTTTGGGCGGCGGTGCTTGAAAAGAGGGTACGGGTTGGGCGATAGGGCCGCTCGGCACCTGCCCGGCATAAACTTGGGGGGGCGGGGTGATTTGCTGTGGCGCTCTGGAAGCCTGCATGGGCGGTGGCGCGACGGAGAAGGGTTCGCCGACTGCCGAGATCACCGTGGCATTGGAATCAAATTGGGATGATTCGTAGACCAGGGTGGCCGCCTCGCCCAGCATGATGATATCCCCCGGGCGCAAGATTTGCGGCGTGCTGATGCGCTGACCGTTGACGAAAGTTCCATTGGTGGAACCCAAATCATCGACCACATAGTATCCGGCATCCAATCGCAAACGGGTGTGCCGCCGCGAAACCTCTGCGGAATTTATCACCACATCGGCACTGACATCGCGGCCCATGATGATTTCGTTCTTGGAAAGCGTAAAAACCTTGCCTGGGTTTGGGCCGCTGCGCATAACGAGCTGAAAGGTCTGTGAAGGCATTGTCAATTCCTGTTTATCAAGTCTGATTCGTTAATGCATTTTTCAATTGTTTAAAAACCACGCTTAGAGTTTACTCAGTTTTATGGCAGGAGTCAAACGGTTCAAAAATCAATCTGGGATCGGTTTTAACCTTGATATACTTGCCCTATGAAATTATTGCTGACCTTCCTTCTGAGTGCCATCATTACTTTGTGTGGCTGCAATTCTACTTTGGAACCGGCTACAATGGAGCCGGGTTGCGCTTCTCCCGGCACGCTCCTCAATGGTGAAATTGCCGAGACGGCCCGCGGCTACCCCTACCGATTTATGGTTTACCTGCCGCCCTGTTACACACCCGAAACCGAACCGGGATACCCGGTCATCTATTTTGTGCCGGGGCGCAGCAGCGGGCCAGCCGCCTGGTTCAACGCCGGGATTAACCAAACGGCTGATGCCCTGATCCTTGCAGGTGAGGTTCCGCCATTCATTATGGTGGCCAGCGAAAACACGGATAGCGACCCCCTGGCAGCTGAAATTTATTCTGATCTGATTCCATACATCACGGCGAATTACAACACCCTTGCGAATCGCCGCTACCGGGCGGTGGCGGGCGGCTCTTTAGGTGGGATTGCAGCTTATCGTCTGGCCCTTCAGTATCCCGATACTTTTTCCAGCGCGGGAATCTTTGGCAGCGGCCTGGTCGGTGGCGAAGATGAGCAGGTAAAAACCTGGCTGGCGGCCCTCACCCCTGAAAATCAACCTCGTTTTTTCTTCAACGTGGGCGAGCAAGATCCGCTAATGCTCACGCGAGGCCGGGTTTTAGCTGCACTCCTGAATGAATATGATGTACCCTCCGAGTTTGTGGTGGGCGAGGGCGCGCATACTTATGAATATTGGGCCAGCAACATGGCAACCTACTTCCGCTGGGTTGCAGAAGATTGGTAGGGAGTACTCATTTGTTGTAGATTGGCGCTCAAATAGCACCCTGAGTGCCAACCGGTAGCTTGCTGAGCGGGGTCGAAGTGCGCTGCCGGTTGGCAGTCGAAGGGCTGGTGCTCATTCTACAAATCTTGAGCTCTCTCGGATTGGTAAGCCTGGGATGGTTTGGATTGCTTCAGTTGTGAGCAGATTTTGAAAAACAATCCAAGCCCCAGCAATAATGGAATCAACCAATAATGAACTGACAGGTCTGAATGGGCTGAGAAATCCCGTAGCTGCACCGCGGTTGGCAGGCTGTTTTTGAGGATGAAGGGTGAGAAACTCTCAACCCCGGTCACCCGCAGGGAATAAGGGTTTTGAGCGCAACTTCTTCCGTTATTGCCATAACTGTCATCGGGGATGAGACTCTCCCAATCCGTGCCCATCCAATGGTAGGCGTTCATCGCTTCGCAGGTTTGCCCGGCAGGAATTTGGGAGGTGTAATAATAAAAGGTAATGGTGGCATTGCGAGAGGTGTTGAATTGAGGGCTAATGTTGAAACAGCGTTGCACAGCATCGGGTGAGACGTTTGTACAGGCCTGATTGGTAGCAATACTGATGACGGTATTTCCTAAATCAACACCATTAGCGTTGATTTCGAGCGCAGGGCTGGTATCGCGGGCTGTCCATGTATAAGGATTAGCCCCTGTGATGTTCGTCGAGTCAAAGGCATAACGAAAGGCCGCATCCGAAAGGTTCACTTCCATCACCGCGCCAGCGCGGAAAAGCACTGTTTGCCCAATTTCATACCCATCCACGCCGAAAGTGATGGCATCATTACTCGTACCGGATACGCTCACCCTGTAGCTGCCTGCTGGCCCGCCCGTGGCCGGGGTTGTGAGGTTGGCTGCCAACTTCCCCCCCGCATAAACCCGGATTTGGGTGCCATTCGGAGCGGGGGCGCCCTTCAGGGTCAGGATCCCGTACAAAGTGTGCGGTAGTCCAGGGGGATCAGTCATTTCCGCGGCCAGCGTGTGGCTTATGCTTGTGGCTGCCAGGACCAGAATTGCCATAATGAGCATTGGAAGTTTCGGCATTATTTTCATGCGAGCGCCTCAGCCACAACCAACCTGAATCACCGCAAAATGATGGGCAAGTAGATCAACACATCTCCCGATGAAAGATCCACTTCCTTGACAGAATCATTTTGCCAGAGGGTGCGGGTGTTCACTCTTTCGTCACCCACTCTGAACGTGATGATTTTGCCGTGCACACCACAACCGGGGGTTTGCAGATCGGCATTCACACTGACAGCATATACCAGGCCATAACCCGAAACATCTTGCACCTGGCTTTGGCCGCACAAATTGCCATCGATCCAGGCTGTCACTGGCATCCCCATAATAGGTGTAAAACGAGGGCTGGGTTTGATCTGCCCGTAGAAAGTGGCCGGAGGACCAGCCGCCGCCAACTGCATATCGGTTGCTGGGGCGGTCACTTGCCCGCTATTGAGATACATCGTGATAGATTGTGTCACTGTGATCCAGTAACCCTGGCCGAATTCCAGGTATTCCAGCGTGTTGACCCAAGAGGGAGCCTCTACATCGTAGATTTTCCAGGGTTGCACATCTCCAGGCACCCAGCCATAAACGGTGTTGTAATAACCATCAATGGATTGCAGCGCAGTCCCCACCGTTTGGGTAAACTGGATTGGGTACGAAAACAGGTTCCAACCTGCCTCAGCAATGGGGATTTTCAGGCTGAACATCAGCACATACAAGCCTTCCCCTCGAACCTGAGCCGAAGCATTGTTCGAAACCGTATCCAGTTCGGTGGGCAGCAACGTCCAGGTGAGGCCGTCCCAATAATACATATTCAACCAGGGTTCATCCTCGCTGGCGACTTCGTTGCCCATATAGGTTATGTTCAAGGAGGCCGCCGTTAAATCGGGGGCATTGGCCGAAGCAGAAAGCCGGTAGGCCTGTCCAACCAGCGTGGCCCACGAAAGCGGTGAAGGGATCGCCGTGACGGCCTGCAAAGTGTAAAACTGATCGGCTTCCAAGGTGCTGGCATCCACAAACAGAATCACTTGCCCATCCGAGGAGGTTACTGGGGCATTGGAACCCCGCATGCTGACATTCGAGCCGCGCATACTCACGNNAACGGGGTTACCTCCCACCGCAAAGTCCGTGATCATTTCCCGGCGAGGAGCAGATTCAGCCACCCAAACCCGGACAAATCCCTCAAAAGTGGGATCCGCCAGATTAAACGTGCCGCTGTAGTTGCCGCCTTGCTCGCTGAGTGAGATTTCCACGCTGGAAGGCGCAATCAGTGGGTAGAGGCGAGCTTGCAAACTCAACCCGGCGGGGAGGTTACTAACCTGGATATTGAGGGTGATCGAGCTAACTGGCGTAACCGTGATGTCGGGTTGCCAGCCGCTAAAGGTGGTCAGCTCGAGGTATTCATCGCCCAGGCTGACGGTTTCGCAGCCCAACCGTTTGGCGGCGATTTCGTATACGCAAACCTGATCGCCAGGGCTGGCGCCGCGCGCCAGGATGTGATCCAGAGTGGGGCGGCCCACATCAATCGCCCAGCCCTCCTGAAAGAGGAAGGCCCGCGTGTTGGCATCAGGCACCGCCCGCAGGCCCCCCTCGGAAAGATAAAACGTAGGATCTTCCAGGGCGCTGATGGGGTTGGCGGGGTCCATATAGTTGATGGCGGTGACCTCCAAAGGCAAAATGCCCGGCCCCAGGTTGCTGGGATCACTCTGGAGAGCCGGATAAAAGGTGGAAATGGTGGTCCAATCGGAGCGGCCGGTTTCGCGGTTTGAGAGGGTTTCCTCGCAGGAGGGCAGCCAACCGGCTACGGAGTGGTACTCATCGTAGGGGTAATCCTGGCGATAGGGGTCGGCCATCGCACCCGTACAGGTCTCCACCGGGATCAGGTTGCCAGCAGCATCCAGGCCCAGGTAATTGTCATCCAAAAAGAGAGCGTAGTGGCTTAATTCATGCGCCAGGGCGCGCGGCCAATCATCCCCCAGGTTACTGCCCGCATCACCATAACGGTTCCAAACTGCGCCCATGTGCACCTGTCCGGCGGTGTAAACGATGCTGCTCACATCAGGGTCGGTGAGATCCTGGCTGACAAAACCGCCTTTGACGGCGCTGGGGCGCTGGCGGTTGGAAGCATACACCCGGATATGGGCCTCGTTCCAGTTTTGGCGATTATGGTAAACCGTGATTGTGCCCAGAGCGGCTTGCCCATTGCTCCAATCGTAGAGCAGTTCCGAGGCCCGGTTCAGGTTGAACTCGAAGAGCGAAAGGAAGCGGGAGTCGTTGCGGGCATCCCATTGCAGCGAAATGTCCAGGTTGAACAGCATCAAGGGATGATCCGCTGAAATCGTCAGATCTTGCACGCCAGCCCCTGTAACGATATGCCCATCCAGTCCGGTTGCATTGGGCGTAGCATTGGTGTAGTAGAGCACAAAACTCTCGGTATTTATGATCGGCAGCAGGGCTACCAGGGTATCACCGACCGCAATCGTGCCATGCCCGCGCAAGTAGCCGAGGGCATCGGTGGTGTAGGCCGTACCGTTGGCATCTGTCAGCGGCTCTCCCTTTAATTGACCGGCAGGGATGCGGTAGACCAGAGCGCCCTCCACTGGCAGCGTATCGGAGATCACGCGCACCTGTGTGCCGCGTGCTGAGAAGGGGAAAGTGCTGGCAAACACCGGGGTGAACTGGTATGGGCCAGCCACACTGTGCGGCTGGCCGAAATCTCCAGCGCTACCCGCGGACAGGGGTGCTGAAAATGCTTCCAGGCGGAAGAGCACATGATCCGATTGGCCGAAGAATCCGCTGGCAAGGGTATCCCAATAAAAAACGTGCGCGGCGGCTTGGGGTTGGATGCGCAAACCCCAGGCCACCAGGCTGCCCGTTTCTCCGGTAAACTGGTCGGTCAGAACCAGTTGCCAGTCGCCGTTGATCTCTTGCCCGATCAGCGTTGATAGACTGGAGGCTGGCTGAACCATGCCATTGAACGGCGCGCTGCCGGCTGAGATGGCTGTTGCGGCCTGGTCGGCCAGCACCGTGCCGATAAAGTTTTCCCCGGTGCCGCCGACGCCCTCGAAAAGTGTCACCGAAGTGCCCGCGGGGGAAATTAGCACCGCTTTTAAATCGCTGTCACGCGTGTGGTTGAGGTTTAGCCAAACCTGGAGATCGGCGACGTTGCCGGTATCCGCGACTCTCAGTGTTGAAGCCAGGGAACCGCTTCCATCGGGGATGGCCGCCCCAGGGTTATAGACTTTTGAAGCGCGCACTTGTGCGGTGGTCGTTAGATTTGTGGTGGCTGAGCCGCTGGCTGCCAACGCGGGGTGCCACTGCCCGCCGCCATCCAGCGAGTAACTCCCCTCGATATGCCCTACCGGCTGCCCCTCAGGGTCGAACACGCTGAAGGGGATCGAGATGACCGGGCTGTCCACGATCACCGGGGAGGCGTAGAAATTCGCGTTGGCAATCCCATGGGGGGGCGCGATGTTCAGGGAAGGTGGGTTATCTGGCATTTGTTCGCGGCCCAGGACCGTATTCTCCAGGATGATGCCGGGCACTGCAGATAAATCCAGATCGCCATCGCCGTCGGCATCACCCCAGGCAATATCGTTCGTGTTGAGACTGCTGATGGGCAGATCGTCAAAAGAGCCGCTCCCCTGATTGACATAAATGTGAATGCCTTCATCGAAAGTGCCTTCCGTCAAATCGAGATCACCATCACTATCGTAATCGCTCCAGGCCAGCGAGGTGGTTTTCCGGGCTACGTTTGTCATCCAGGAGAGGCTAAAGCGCCATTCACCGTTATCTGAAGTGCCATCATTACGGTAAAGCAGGTTGGGGCGGTCATAGTTCCCACTGACCAGATCAGGATCGCCATCGCCATCGCAATCACCC
>DOTA01000329.1 GCA_003513015.1 Chloroflexota bacterium | reverse complement strand
GGCTGGCACACCCTCGATCATGGCGCGAATTTTTATGCCACCAATACTTACGTGGATGGTCAGGGGCGCACCATCCTGGTGGGCTGGGTCAAAGCCCAAGGCGAAGGTTGGGCGGGTTGCCTGAGTTTGCCGCGCTTGCTCGAACTGGATGCTGTAGAAAACTTACGGATTACGCCGATCCCTGAGTTAGAGAAATTACGCGGCGCGCATCAGCATTTCGAGCGTGAATTGGCGATTATGGAGGATGAGGTTGGTACCGCACCCTTGTTCGGCAAACAAGTTGAACTTAAAGCCCGATTTGCCTTGTATCAGGCTGAATCTTTGGGCTTTAAGTTGATTGATGATGAAGGGGAGCATCTGATCTCCTTTGATTTTGGCACACAAACCTTACAAGTTTTCCAAGAGCGCGCTCAACTGCAATTTGTGAATGTGGCCGAACCCCTGGAATTGCATATTTTTATGGATCATTCCGTAATTGAGGTTTTCATCAATGAACGTGAAGCCTTCACGGCGGTTTTTACGCCCAAGCTGGCCGAAACTCATGCCCTAAAAATCTCGCCTTTTATTCTCCGGGGGCAGGGGCAATTTACGCTGGATTTTTGGCGTCTGGAGGATGCGCCTGTGGCAGGGAGCGTTTAGGAAATTATATTCACCTGGGGGGCTTTTTCTTTTGTGTTGCCGATTTGTTGTAAAATGGTAACTGTTCGGGTTTGTTTTGCCCAAAAGCACGGATGATTACAAAAATTGCACACCCCCCGAACCAGGAGAAAGTAAGCATGCTCGTTATCGTCAGCGATCTACATCTCAAGGATGGTACCTCGGGAACCTCGATCACCCCCGATGCTTTCCGGGTCTTTGCCGAGCGCCTGTGCAGCATGGCCTATCGGGCCTCCTGGCGCACCAACGGCAAATATCAACCCATCGATTCCATCGATTTGGTTTTGCTGGGGGATATTTTCGACCACATCCTTTCGACCCGCTGGCATGAAGAAAACGAAGGTGATCCCGGCTTTGCGCGTCCCTGGCACGATCCTCAAAGCCCTGCCCTGATCGAAAAAATTCGTCAGATTACACACGGCGCGCTGGCATATAACGCCGAAGCTTGTGATGTGCTCAGGAAAATCAGCCTGGGCGAGGTGATCTCGCTGCCGCCCGCTACCGCGGACGGGCAACCCGCCTCGGGCGATGCCGAGCGCCTGCCCGTCAGGGTGCGCATCCATGCGGTAGTGGGCAACCATGACTGGTATTTTCACCTGCCTGGCGCGGCCTATGATGCCATCCGGGCTGATGTCGTAACAACCCTGGGCCTGGCCAATGCCCCAACCTTGTTCCCGCATGATCCTGCCGAATCACCGGTTTTGATGGATGTTTTTCGGCAGCACCGTGTTTTTGCCCGGCATGGGGATATTTTCGACAGCATGAATTACAACCAAGAAATTGGGAGGGATACCGCGACCCTGGGGGATGCCCTGGCGAGTGAGATGTTGACTCTTTTCCCTCTGGAAGTTCACCGCCGCCTGGGAGATGATCTCTCCCCGCAGTTTAACAGCGGCCTCAAAGAGTTAACCAACGTGCGCCCGGCGTTGGTGACTCCGTTATGGATCAGTAATCTGGTCGATAATTATGCCGGTAGCAAAGCACTCTCAGATACCGTCAAGGCCATCTGGGATGAACTCGGTGAGCGCTTTTTGGATCTGAATTTTGTGCGTAAGCAGGATCACTTCCTCAAGTTTGATGCCGTAGATGCCTTGCAGAGCATCTTGTTTACCTCGCGGGCGCTTTCCTTTGAAACCATCAACAAAATCATGGGTTGGGCCACTGAGAAATTCTGGCATGGCAAGTATTCGATTGCTGAGAAAGCTACCCTCGAACCGGCCTTTAAAGATCGTTGGGCTAACTTTTTGGTGTATGGCCACACCCATATTCACGAGATTGTGCCGCTGGATTCAACCCTCACCGGCAATAAAGTTTTTAACCAGGTTTATATCAATTCGGGAACCTGGCATTCCTATCATGATCTCACCCTGGGAGTCGATCAAAAACGCAAGTTTGTGGGCATGCACGTGATGACTTACCTGGCTTTCTTCCGCGAAGATGAGCGCAGTGGGCATCCCTTTGAATCCTGGTCGGGATCGCTCTCAGCCTGGCCTCGCTAAAATGATAGATCAACCGGAGGCGCGTATGACAGAATTAAACCTGACCCAGGCGGTCGAAAAGTTTGCGCTGGTAACCTGCCACCTTAGCGACGATGATCTCGAACGCGAGTGGACCTGGCGCGCCTATAGCGAAGGCGTGCGCTTTGCCTTGCTGCGCACCTACGAGGAACTCCGCACCCTGGCCGCGGTGATGATTGCGGAACGCGCCGTCAAAGGCGCGCCGACCACCACAACGCATCATGCCTTGGCGCAGTATCACGCTGCTTACCGAGATTTGCAGGTGCTCCTGGTTGGGTTGGATGATGCCCTTTTGAATCAACCTCCTGCCCGCGATCAATGGCCGTTGCGCGTTATTTTAGGGCACATCATGGCAGCAGAGCGGGAGTTTTTTGCTCGCATCTGGTACGCCGTGCAACAGGTTCGCCGCCCTGTGGCAGAGGATGAAATTGCACCCAAAGCAGTTGAAATGAGCGCGGCCGAAGTAGCCGAGTTTGTGGGCAGCTTTGAAGATTTTGAGCGCACCATGAACCGCCTGAGATTGACCGGGATTATGGCCTATTTTGATACGTTGCATAAACGTGTGCTGCGCGAATTGACCGATATCAAGGGCTTTGAGTTGGATGCTGAATCCCTGTGGTGGGAGGAAACCCCCTTTACCGTGGAGTTCCGCCTGCACCGTTTGGATTCGCATTTGCGTCAGCATACCGTGCAAATCGAAAAGACCCTTGAAGCCCTGGTGGGCCCGCCCAGCGAAACCCGCCGCCTGCTGCGCCTGATTTACGCCGCCCTGGCGGATGTGGATAGCATCATTGTGGGTGATTGGGGCTTTGGCAAAGAGCAGCGGCGCGAACTGGCTGGGAAAATCTCGCTGCGGGCTGACGAGATCGCCGCGATTTTTGAGAGGTAAAAAATTTCAAACTCAGAATCGTTGCGCCCTGTGAAATTTCTGAAATTCACAGGGCGCTTTATCAACCGGCTGATATTTTTAAATGCCAACCGGCTGTTGATTTGATCTAAAACTTAATCCAGGGCTATTTCTGCTGGGATTGCCGGTGTTTCACCGGGAGGAGGGGTATCCAAACCGTCTTGTTTTTCTGGCACCTTGAAGTACAGCCAGGTGGGGATGATGGAGAGCAGCGCCACCACGGCCGTGATCATAAAAGGCACTTTGGGACCGAGATGCTCCCACATTAACGCACCAACATAAGGGGCTGGCAGAGAAATCAACCCCAGGGAACTGCGGAATAATCCGGTGAAGGTGCCCAACATATTTGGCGGAACCACTTTTGAAACCAGGGCTTGATAAGCCGGGCTGAGCAAGCCCACACCGCCGCCGAAAACAATCCAGCAAACGGCAAATCCCATAAAATCAGAGACATTCAAGAAAATTAGCAAGGCGAAGAAGACGAATAAGAAGCCCAGGGCAATGGGGAGGCGCTCGCCGCGCCGGTCGGACATCCAACCCGAGAGGATGGGGGTGAACATCATGGCCACAGAGAAGATTGCGCCCAAAAAGCCGATTTGTTCGAGCGTGATGCCGCCAACTTCGCGCAGGTAGAGTGGTTGCAGTTCCCCGGAAAGCCGAAAGGCGATATCGCGCACGCCGTCGGTGATGAAAATCCAGGTGAGCACGCCGCCTCCCAAAATCATGGCGAACATGGTGCGAATGCTGGCTTTGAGGGAGCCGAGGCTGAGTTCTTGCGTGCTTTTTTTCTGCGAGACCGCCGCCCAGCGCACAGTGGTGGCCATCCAGATGCGCAGCAAGGCCGCGCCGCTGTACAAAATTGTCGAAGCGAGGAACATGGTTTTGAAGCCGAATCGCCCTGCCAAAAAGCCTCCCAGGGGAGGCCCGATCACGCCCGTGATTTGGAAGATGGTGTCGGTGATGCCGTAGACTTTGCCGCGGTTTTCGGAGGTGGAGTTTTCGGCGATAAAGGCCCCAAAACTGGGGCCGACCAGGGCGTAGGGGATGTAGCTGAGCGAGATGGCGACCATCATCCATTCCCAGGTAGGTGCCAGCAAGATGGCCGTGTAGCCGATGATGCCGCCGATGCTGCCGAGGGCGATGGCCCGCAGCCGCCCAATCGAATCGGAGACCCAGCCGCCAATGATTTGCAGGAAGAACATCACCACGGACGAAAGGGTGAAGATCAGCCCGATTTGTTGCACATCAGCCCCCAGGTCTTCGTTCAGGTAAACCGCCATGAGCATGGGAAACATGGAGCCAGCAATATTTGCCAGCACCATAGCGAACATAAACCAGCGCATGATGGGCGTTAGCAAGGGTTGTTTTGGGGTTGTTTCCATCCGGTTGTTCCTTTTGGCGGGCCGGAAATAATGTTTTCCAGCCTGCCAGCTTACAAATCTTATGAAAGACTACATAAGATTTACCCCCAAGAACATTGTTAGGTTTAATCACCGGGGAGGGGCGCTGCGATAGGCCCATCCGGCGGGGTTTCATTTTGTTGGATAGCCCGGTCTTCAATATTCATCACCGCGGGGATCATCAAGCCGATAAATGCCATCAGAATACAAAGTGAGCCACCGATCAGGTACCAGGTTTGAATGCCCATCTTATCGGAGATAGGCCCGGCAATGATCAGTCCGATGGGTGACATGCCGGAGGCCATGCTGCTGAGCAGGCTAAAAATTCGCGCTTGCATGTCGGGAGCCACGGTAGATTGCATCACAGCGAAAATGGGGCCGTTGACGATGGGCTGCATGATGCCGGTAATCAGCGCTGCGCCTACAGCGAGGTAAATTCCCGTGGGTGGAACCTGACTCAGTAATAAAGTGCCCACGCCCATGCCGACCAGCCCCATCATAGAGGTCATGATTTTTCGCTTGAAACCGCCCCAAACCCCCAGCAGTAAACCGCCAATGATGATGCCAACCCCAAAGGCCGAGTTGATCCAACCAAGTTGAAGGGCCTCACCCCCAAAATAGTCTTTCACTAATAACGGGAGCAGCGAAAATGCCGGGGTAAGTAAGAAATTGATTAGCACAGCCATCAGGGCAATCATCATCAATCCAGGCCAGCCGAGCATATAGCGCAATCCGCTGAGAAAATCTTGCCAAACACTGGGTTTGCCAACACCCTGAAGTTGACCCTGTTCGATTCTTTCGGGTTGCGGTACGGCAAAGAAAAAGAGTGGGACGATGGCGAAGGCGGCAGTGACAACGTCGATGGCTAAAATGCCTTGCATGGGCAGCAGTTCAATCAACAATGCTCCCAGCGGAGCGGCAACGATGTTCAAGCCGCCGTTGAGCATCTGGTTGATGCCCTGAATGCGCGTCAGATGTTCTTTGGGCACCATCAGCGAGGTGGATGCGGCCATTGAGTTCCCATGGAAACCGCCAGCCAGAGAGCGGATGAACATCAGCAGGTAAATATGCCAGATTTCAACGCTATTCAAGGCGAACAAGATTGCCAGGGCGATGGTTGCCAGAGCAATGATGCCGTCAGCGATGATCATAATGGCGCGGCGATTCCAGCGGTCNNCAGCGAAAGAGCTTGACCACTCCAAATTGTGAAGAAACGGCCTTGCCAGTTTACGCCGTCTTTGATTGAGAATTGGGTTGCCATTTTTGCTCTCCTGTTGGGGATTTTGATTTGGTAAGATAAATATTTTATGTTTATCTTGTTTATATTTATTTATTTTAACTATAATTTACAAAATGTCAATATTAATTTTATTATTTTAATATCATCATTTAGATTTTTGAGAACTTTTTTTACACCCTGTGGCTGGCGCGCAATATCGTATCCGTCCCAACCGCAGCTACCAGATCGGCATATTCTGGAAGCTGTTCTTGCTGATGTTTAGCTAATCGAACGTGTCATTGAGAATGAAATGTTTGTGATTCCCCTAAAATTTGTTGGCTCTTTCGAAAGAATTCCAAGGCCATATGGTAATCCGAAGGTTTTATATTGCTACCTTTTGGATTTCCCCATTCTCCCAGATGCGCTTAAACGCTGCTATGACCACTGGGTCAAAATGATTTTTCGCGCCTTTCAGTATATCGTTGTAAGCTTTCTCAGGAGTGCGTGCTTTTTGATAGACGCGCGTGGTGGTCATGGCATCAAACGAATCGGCGACGGCAACGATGCGCGCGATGATGGGAATCTCTTCTCCTGCCAAACCATAAGGGTATCCACTGCCATTCCAGCGTTCGTGATGATATTTGATGGCAGGTATTGCTGGAATCAGATAGGGAATATCTTTTACCATGCTAGCCCCAATCGTGGGGTGTTGTCGGATTTCTTCCCATTCTTCGGGGTCTAAAGGCCCATTTTTGCGCAGGGTGGTTTCACGAACGTGAATTTTGCCAATATCGTGCAAAATTGCACCAAAGCGGAGTTCCTCTAAACGTTTGCCTTGCCAGCCCATTTGTTTTGCCAGCAGAATTGCGTAGGCTGTTACTCGTTCAACATGGCCACGCGTATATTGATCGCGGGCTTCGATGGCGTTGGCTAACATGGTCAGGCTGGCTTCATAGGCTTCACGCAGGCGCACAACCCGTAATTGACGCGAGCGTTCCAGGCGGGAGCGCACGGCCGTGAGCAATTCGATGCGATTGAGCGGTTTAACCAGATAATCTTCGGCCCCCAGATCTTTACCGGTGAGAATATCGTCTTTTGTGCCGCGGGCTGTGAGAAAAATAAAGGGAATCGAGAGCCAATCGGGGTTGGCGCGCACCTGCTCGAAAAAGGCATACCCATCCATTTCGGGCATCGAAATATCGGAGATGATTAAATCAGGGGTGAGAACATCCATGTGAGAGAGCGCTTCGATCCCATTTGCGGCCGCCAACACTACAAAACCCTCGATTGAGAGCATTTCTTCAAGCGCTAGTCGAAGTACATTATTATCTTCCGCAATCAAAATAATTTCTTGCTTCATTTTTTCCACCGCACGGATTTAGGTTGCATTATGATACCTGAAGGAGATTGCAATTGCAATGCGATATACGTCGATTGGCCTATAATATTAATTTACCTGTAATGTAACCAGTGATTTTAGCCTCCCCAAAAACGCACGACCGCGACAACCAGCATCCCTACAATCACGGAACCAAACAAACTACGCGTTTTCCAGGCAGTCAGAAAAGTGGGAATGGCAGCCCAAAGGAACAGGTTGCTGCTGCTAAAATCCAACTGCCCATTTTGAACCAACAACGCCGGAAGCAGCATGGCTGATAATACCGCCACGGGCACAAAGCGTAGCCAGGCGATCACCAAAGGCGGCAACTTTCTGGATGAAAGTACCCACACCGGTAGCAGACGCGGTAGAAATGTCACCGCACCCATCCCTAAAATGGTTAAGAAGATGATTTTTTGTTCCATTTTTCGATGACTACACCCAGGCTAGCGCCCAGCAAGGTTGCCAGAATAACATGCCATTGAGTCATCCCGGCCAGATAAAAACTCACTGCCAATAATCCGCTGGCAATAGCTACGGTCACCTGCACGCGATCCCGGATTTGCATCATCAAAAGGGCGATAAACATAGCGGGCAGGGCATAATCGAGGGCCAAGGGCTTGACATCGGTTACCAAACCCCCGGCGAGAATGCCCAGCCAACTTCCTACAACCCAGGAGACTTGCGCGGTCAGGTTTACCGCCAGAGTTTCGGCTTTTCCGGGCGGGCCTTTGGGGAATTCCATGGCATGCAGGGCAAAGGTTTCATCCGTGAGTTCGTAGGCGAAGGCCGCCAATTCAAATTTCCCCCAGCGGTTGAGGAAAGGCGCCAGGGCCGAGCCCATCAACATGTGTCGCAGATTCACGATGAAAGTTGTCAAAATGATGGAAATTGGGGCGACTTGAGCAGCCATCAGGCCCACGGCAATCAATTGGGAGGAACCTGCATACACGAAAATCGACATGGCCAGCGTGTTGAAAGCCGAAAGCCCGGCTTTTTGGGCCAGCACGCCATAGGCAAACCCGATGGGGATATACCCCAAAGTAATCGGAAATGCCCGGCTGACGCCGCGCAACCACCTTTTAGCGGCAAGCTGCTTTCGGAACGTTGCAATCATCTGGGGTTATTTCTCAGCGACGATGAAAAAGCGGTGTTCCAGCACATCCACAAATCCCTCGCGCTGGATTTTTTCATGAATGAATTTGAGTCGCTCGAAATACTGTTCCACGCTGAAATCGGGGATTTGCCAGGACACGGCCTTGAGTTGGTACACAATCGCGCCAACATCATAAAAACGTTGGGGGTAAATATCTTCCAATTGTTTGTGGATGCGAAAACCGGCTGCTTTTAGATTAGCGACTGCTTCATCCAGATCGGCCCATTCAACATGGATTTTGGCATCAGGCGCGCCGAGTAGCTCGCAGATGCCCACATCGTTGCGATCCCCCACTTGCTGGGTGAGGAAGAAGCCGCCTGGCTGCAAAATCCGATGGATTTCTGGTTCCCAGTAGTAACCGTGCCGGTTTAAAATCAGATCGAAAGTGTTCCCGTTAAAGGGAAGTTGGCGCGGCTCATCCTCAGGGAGCACGATCACTTCCACACCCAGCGGCGCTAATCGTTCTCGGGCAAGGGGGATATTCGGCACATAGGCTTCCGTGGCATAAGCCACCGCCGGGAAAGGCGCAAAACGTGCGAAGATTTCGCCACCGCCGGTATCCATATCCAGCACCGCCTGGGATTTGCGTACCCGCAGCAGCGCCTCGCTGATATATGACCAGCCCAACGGAGCTTGAGCCTCGCGCCCCTCAATATAGGAAAAATCCCAACCGGAAAAATGCGCTTCGGCTTCAGCACACAGAAAATCAAAAAGTTCATCAGATGAAAAATGAGTCATCGAAAATTCCTCGCAGAGCAGGTTGTCGCTGCTCCCCATTATATGCGCGATTAACCATAAACCTGCCAGGTTTTTGGGCATTTTGCTAAAAGCGGTCCCAAAAGATAAAACCTGGCAGGTTCAAAGATTAATCTCATGGCTCAAAAAGATATTCTGAACACAAAGTGCACCGAGGGAAGAAAGGCGTATTTTACTGGCGTTTTTCTTTGCGGCCTTTGTGTTGAAATATATTTTCCGGTTAAAAACGATAGAACCTATATTCCCAAAATCAGCCGGGCTACCGAAAAGTAAATAAACAACCCTGTCGCATCCACCAGCGTGCTCATCACCGGCCCCGAAACCACCGTTGGGTCGATTTTTAGTTTTGCCGCTAGCACCGGTAGGATTGCACCCAATGCATTGGCCCAAACTACAATTGCCAGGATCGAGATGGATACCGTAGCCGCTAATCCTTGTGCGGATCCCCAGGTCAGGGCGCGCACAAACGCGACAACTGACATCCCCAGGCCCAACAACAAACCCACGCGTAGTTCGTGCCAGAGAGCCAGCAGCCCATCTTTTAAATCCATATCACCCACTGCCAAAGCGCGGATGATGGTNNTCAAAATGGCGTAAAACTGTGCCCGTCAGGCTTTCGGTGACAAAAAGCAGCATCAGCCAACCCACACGTGAACGCGCCACCGATTTGACCGGCGTATCCAGATAGGGCTGTGCCAGGGGTTGTGCGCCGCCCAAGCGCTGGATATCTTCGGTGGCTTCATCGACGATGACATCAATCACATCATCAATGGTGATGACGCCCAGCAACCTTCGGCCGCCGTTGACCACCGGCAGGGCTACCAGATCGTAGCGCGACATCAGCCGGGCACACTCTTCCTGGTCAGTACCCACCGGAACCGAGATCACATCCGGGTTCATAATGTCTTCCAGACGCGTGAACGGTTCGGCCACAATCAGTTGGCGCAAGCTAACAATCCCGCATAATTGCGCTTCGCGATCCACCACGAAGAGATGATACAAATTATCCGTTTCCGGCTGCCACTCGTGGATGGCAGTAATGGCATCGGTCGCCGTCATGCGGCGGCGCAGCGCTAGGAATTCGGATGTCATCAGACCACCGGCGCTTTCATCGGGGTGCAGTAGCAACGGGCGCACATCTTCGGGATTTTCCATGGCATCCAGGAAGATTTGCGCCCGTTGAGGATCGATATCTCCTAAAAGGTCGGCAACCTCGTCGGGTTCCATCTGGTTGATAATGCGGATAGCGCTGGCGTGGGAGATGGCGGATACCAG
>DOTA01000305.1 GCA_003513015.1 Chloroflexota bacterium | reverse complement strand
ATCCCCGAACTGGGGGTGGCTCCCAAATCGACGGGAACACCCTGGGGTTCGGTGTGCTGGATGGCAGCCAAAATCTTTTCTCTGGAATTCATAGCGGGCATCCTATCACGAACGGGGTTGGCCTAATCCACATGGAAGACTTCTTCCATGCGCGCCCACCATTCGCCTTCCTGGCGGGATTCCAAAGGTTCCTGGCAGGGATCGGTTAATTGCCACCAGGCTTGGGTTGTGGGATCAGCCGCCATTTTGGCCATATCGGCTGCAAAATCATCCCCGAGGTATTCAAAATAACTGAATAAATATCCATCTCGCAGATAGATAGAGTAATTGCGGATATGGCATTTTTGGATCATATCCAAGACCGCGGGCCAAACAGCCGCGTGTAATTTTTTATATTCTGCCAGTTTTTCCGGTTTAACTTTGATGACTGTGCCGTAGCGTTCCATAACCATCTCCTTACCCAAAAAATGATCGCAATTGCATTCTGAAACCCACTAAGGGGAATTATACACTGGCGTGGTCACCTGCCCGGCCTTTCTTGGCGGCCACCTATTCATAAGCTAAACCTAAAGGATGATGTGTCCCAGGTGAAAATAGGGTTCACTCGAGGTTAAATATAGAGACCGTCAAGGAACGCTGGCGGTACCTATGCGATGTGGCATAGTCACGATTCAGTTGAATATTTTTGAATCATTGGCAATACGCCCCCTATCATCATGGAACGGACAAGCTCTGCTAATTCTTGAGTTGGAAGGTCTTTACCATGGTTGTACCAATGTGTAACTACAGCAAGGATGCCAGAAGTCGCGAACTCAAAGATATAGGAAGTATGAATTTCTTGCTCTGCTAATCCAAGCGTATCCGTCAGGACAGGCAACAAGAGCGCTTTGACCTTTTTTAAAAAATTAGGATCGCCATTCTCGCCCAGCAGCACGCTAAGATATGCTCCTTTTTTATCATAAATATAGGCGATACTTTGGGTGAGATCCTCCCCCTGCCTAAAATCCAAGTTGTCGATCGCGTTCATTTTGATGTACTCCAGAAGCGCATCTTCCAACTGGTTCAGTACATCATAAATATCCACAAAATATTCATAAAAGGTACTCCGGTGATACCCGGCATTGTCAGTAATTTCTTTGATGGTGATATNNATGGTTGTATGTTGATTTGTAAACTCAATCAGATTATACTACAGGCATCCGACATAGTGTTGGATCATCAGTATTTTGTGTAATTTGAGAGGATGCCCCGATGAAAAACTTTTTTGTTAGAAATAGCTTATACCTGTTGACTGCCCTGGCTGCGGCCGTGGCCTTTTTCTTGATCTGGAATTGGTCCGCTCTGCCCGTTCTCCAGCGGATGGTCGGCTTGTTATTTATCGCGCTGACGCTGCATGAATGGGAGGAATTTCGTCTCCCGGGCGGTTTTGCGGAGATGATCACGAGCAATTTAAATTTTTCGCTCATTGAACTCGATAGCGCCAAACTCCTGGTGGCTGCCGCCGTTTCCGTCATCGCGTTTGTGCCGCTGTTCTTCCCGCAGGTGGTCTGGTTAGCGATGGCGCCGGTGCTGCTCGGTATTTTTGAGAATGTGGCCCATTTCGGGGCAATCAAACTGTTTAAACGGGAACGTTTTTACACCCCCGGCATGGCGACCGCGTTCTTCCTGATGCTGCCGATTTCCGTTTACAGTCTTGTTTATGTCGTACAAAACAACCTGATGCAACCCATTCAATGGCTTTTCTCGTTCCTTTTCATGGCCATCGTTTTTGTAGCTGGTCAGGCCACGGTCATCACGCTGAATGGTATGAATTATTTCAACTTCATAAAGACTGCCAGGACTGCCATCCTGGCAAAACACGCTAAATAAATCCGATTGAAAAGAAATCAGATCATAATCACTCACGATTAAGGAGAAATAAAAATGAGACTCGAAAACAAAGTTGCATTAATTACCGGTGCTTACGGCGGGATGGGTAGAGCAACCGCAAAACTATTTGCCAAAGAAGGCGCAGCAGTTGTTCTCGCTGGCAGGAACGAAGAGCGGGGGCATGCGCTGGAAAAAGAAATTAATGATGCTGGCGGGAAAGCGCTCTTTGTCAAGCTGGATGTTGTCAATCAGCAGCAGTGGGAAGCTGCCGTTGAACAGACCAAAGAAAAATTCGGCGCACTGCATATCCTGGTCAATATTGTAGGCTCCAACGAACTCAGTATGATCCCGAACGTTGACCTGGAAAAGTGGAATGAGATCTTCGAGATCAACGTCAACTCGGTCATCATCGGGGTTCAGGCCTGCGCACCGCTGATGAAAGCATCCGGAGGCGGCTCCATCATCAATATTGGCTCGGTCGCAGGCATCACCGGAAACTTCTCATCCGGTTACTCTGCTTCCAAATGGGCACTCGAAGGCTTGTCGCGATCCATCGCTTATACATTGGCTGATTGGGGCATCCGCTGCAATGTCATCCAGCCTGGTTTCATTGAAACGGACATGACAGCGCCAATGTTGAACAATCCAATCGCTAAAAAGATGACCAAAAAAACATTCNNTATGCTTGAATTGATCCAGAAAAAAGATGGGCTCGAAAAATTCATGAAAAAATTCAAGAAAGAATGACCTCTTTGCACCCTATGTTTGGTTGTAATAATACCCACGGTTGAAAATTACGCTTCCTGGTTTTAAAAAAAGTTCAATTTTCAACCGAGTATTGTATAAACAAAAACCGCTCAATATCATCGAGCGGTTTTTCGTGTGACCCCGATAGGACTCGAACCTATAACCAGGCGATTAAGAGTCGTCTGCTCTGCCAATTGAGCTACGGGGCCGTTGGATTTTTGCGGGGGAATTATACCGCAAAGGAAATCCGTGTCAACTAAGGCGTTGCAATAATTTTCACATTCCAAAACAAAGGCGGTCTCGAATGTTGTGAGACCGCCTTTGCCCCAAGAAGGAGAGAACCCTTATCCTTTGAGTGATCCCGCCATCAACCCGCGGATGAAATAGCGGCTCAAAAAGATGTAAACCAACAAGGTGGGCAAGGCCGCTAACAAAGAGCCGGCCATTTGCACGTTCCAGGCGATGATCTGGCTGCCTGCCATATTGTTGAGCGCTACCGTAATTGGCCAACTTTGGGGGTTGGTGAGCACCACCGCGAACAAGAAATCATTCCAGGCCGAGGTAAATTGCCAGATGAGCACTACCACAAAACTGGGCAGCGAGAGCGGCAACAAAATATGCCAATAGCTGCCCAAAAGCCCGGCTCCGTCAATATGCGAGGCCTCTAATAATTCTTTGGGGATGCTGGCGTAGTAATTGCGGAAGGTTAAGGTGGTGATTGGCAAACCGTAAATGATGTGAGTGAGCATCAGGCCCGGCAATCCGCCATAAAGCCCGGCTCGATTCATAAACTCTACCAGAGGGATCAGAATACTCTGGTAAGGGATGAACATCCCAAAGAGAATCAAGGGGAAAATAATATCCGCACCTTTGAATTTCCATTTAGAGAGGATATAGCCATTGATCGATCCCAAAAACGAGGAAATCACCGCGGCCGGGATCACCATATTAAAACTATTCCACAAATAGGGCGCTAACTTATTGTAGGCTTCTACGAAATTATCTAAACTGATCTGCGTGGGCAAATCCCACATGGTTTTCAGGCTGACTTCATCGAAGCCTTTCAAACCCGTGATCAACATCACGTAAACGGGCAGCAGATAAAAGATTGCCATGAAGATTAACGGCAAAATTAATAAATTGCGCCAACGAAAGAGGCGGTTTTGCCAGGAAAGATTAATCATAACTCTGCCTCGTTTTTCGTGGTAAAGCGAATATAAGGGATGATGAGGACGGCCACACTGAGCAGCAACAGA
>DOTA01000055.1 GCA_003513015.1 Chloroflexota bacterium | reverse complement strand
TTCAATGTCAAATCTTTTAATTCTTCCTGGTAACGCCGAACCAATTCTTGATCGAGGTATTGGTAATAGTCCGACGCTAAGGGGTTGCGCATTTCATCCGTGAGCATACCAACGTGAAAAGCAAACCAGCGAACTTCGGTTTTGTTTGCGGGGTCAATTTCGAGGTATAAGCCATCAATATTCTGGATGAATTGTTGAATTTCATCCCGTTCATGGATGCCCCAACTTTTAGCAAGTTTTATAATTTTGCGAATAAAAGCTCGGACGCCATCACTGCCATCGCTACCGTAATTGATGCCACCTGCCATCGTCTTGACATTGTTAAAGAAGCGCAAAATCGTTTGTTTTTGCACATAACGATGAATTTCTTCACGATCATCCGGGTCAAGTTCATCGCTCAGGTTTTTTACAACCGTGCCGCGCTGTTTCTTGCCCTGGTAGATATTTTCGTAAAAATCGTTCATCGTTTCGCCAAGCAAACGATCGGCCAGGGCATAGATTGTGATTTTTAGTTGATCAATATCTGCCTGATTCCCCACATTCGTTGTGGTTATTTCGATTTCGGTCTCAACGAAGAATTCCGTAACCTGAGACACATTTGAAATATCCCAGGTGGCCGCAAGTTGTCGTAACCGGTTGAGATATTCGTGGGCAGAACTAAGCCCGCCCGAGGCTGGTACCCATTCCTCAGCGACAATCTCTGAATCTGCAAGTTCTTTGGCTTTTTGGAAGAAACGGCGCGTGGCTTGATAACGTTGGTAATCGTGAGCGTTTTTGGCGTCCAAATTTTTGATGTCTTCACGAGCCGGAATATCCGCTTCTTTGAGCTGGATCACGCGTAAATTTTCGGCTTTGCGTTCACCTTCGTAAGCCACATCCAAAACGAGGGGAGGCTGCCCCAGCGTAAACAAAATCCAGACCGGGTTTTCAACTTCAATCCCATCCCGGGTATAGGCATGCACACCGGGACGTAGTCGGAACTGAGGCCGCAAATCGGCCACGCCGTGGATGCCTTCGTAGGCTTCGATAAATACGACGCCGGGGCCTTCTACGCGCGCCCGAGGAATCTGGCGGCCCTTCCGTGCCTCACGCCTGACAAGCCGATTGTAATAGCGACGATAGCGCGGCTGGAGTAAAACGCGCTTCTCCAAGACAATGGCACTGTTTAAATCAACGCGAGCCACCCCAGGGCCAGCCCGCTCCAATTCATCAGGACGGGCAACGATCTTGCCCTCCCTGATATAAACCACCGGCCCATGTTTCCCCATCAAGGAAACACTCAAGCGCCTGGCTGCTTTGTAAACATCATTGATCGTTTGTACGGGCAAAACAAACTGCGCAAGTAAAATCAGCCAAAATATGGATAAAACAAAGAAGAGGATCGTGCCATAGGTTATGTACGCCAGGCGTACCCAGATTTTGGTTTGAATTTTATCAAGGTTGCCTATCATGGCCCCCACAATGATACGAGGGACTGCACGCATCACTTGCCAGAGGCTGGCTTCGCCCGGAGTCTCGTAGATTTTGTATGCTGTGGTTTTAGCGTTGCCATCTGCCTGGATAATTTGCAGTCCATCTAGCCCAGCGGGAACATAAGCGATGTACCTTCGGGATTTGTTGCTTGGTTCGGTAATAACGGAAATAGAATAGGCATTAAAGATTGTTGGATTGGAGCTATCCGCTTGGTTTGGAGTTGGTTCATAGCTCCCTGCCGGAGCAATATGGCTTAGACTGTAGATTTCATAAGTGAAGATACCTTTATCCTGGGCTGCTGCGAAAATATAGTTACTATCGGAGGTCAGATCGGTTACTTTACCGCCATCCAAGGAGTCAGAATAAATATATTTGGGTGAGGCGGGTTCTGCAATATCGAAGACTTTTATGCCATTTTCCCAATCGGAGACAAAAATAAGATTCAGATCCGTTAAGGTTAAGAGTGCGCGGGCATTCTTCAGCCCCAGCTCGACTTCGTATTTGATGGAAGTGGGCGCTTTTTTATCTTCAACATCAACGATTTCCAATCCGCTTTCACCTTCGGCGAGATAGACAAAGTTTTTTGAGATACTAATATCTAGCGGGTTTCCTTTGGTGGAAAAAACCTTCTGTTCTTTGATGTCTGCGGGGTCGGTCACATTTAGGATATATAATTTCTGGCCTTCGGAGATGACATAGGCGAAGTCGCTCTGCACAACAACGGCTTTCGCATCTTGAATGTTTTTATAGGAACCGGCCAAAACAGGCTTTTGCGGATTGCTGATGTTAACAACCTGCAAGCCTGAGGTGCCATCTGCAATATAGGCATATGAGCCAACCACGGTTAGATTCTTGGCCTGCCCAGGGGTAGTGTAATTTGAAAGGGGTACGGGGGACCTCGGATCATTCAGGTCTAAGACCCACATGCCTTTATCGCCATCCACCATATAGCCGTAGGGATTTTGGGTTACCAAAACATCAATTCTCTTGGGAACATCCAAAAAGCCAATTTCTTGGGGTTTGGTTTGATCTTGAAAGTCAATAATTCGCAGCCCGCGATCCCCATCGGCTACATAAGCAAGTTCGTTTTCGCCCAAATACAGCCCGATCGCTTTTCCGGGAGTATCCTGACTACCTTTGAGTTTCGGGGCATTGATGGTGGAAATATCCAGCACCAGCAAGCCCTGATTTCGTTCAGCCAAAAATGCGGTTTTACCTTGCACGATCACATCTTGGACAGAAGCATCGGTTTTGAAAGTAGCCACTTGAACTGGTTTATTCAAATCTGAATCATCGACGATGTACAATCCATTCGAACCATCTGCTACGAAAGCGTAGGTGCGCTCGACCTCGGAGGAATTGGTTTGCTTGGAAACGAAGATGGAAACAGCATCTCCGGGGGTGTTGACAGTTTGCGGTGGTTCCGGCTTAGTAGGATCAGTGATTTTGATCGCCTGAAAACCGCTGCCCCCATCTGCAACATACGCATAATCGCCAAAAAGAAACACGCTGTGCGCGGTTCCCGGCGTTTCAACTGCATAAATTTGGGGGTTGGCAATGTTGCTAGCCAGGTCAACGATCTGTAAACCTGCCGAGCCCGCGGCTACATAAGCATACTGGCCTTTAACGATAACGTCATTGGCTTCTCCGGAAATAGCTACTTCTACGTCTGTAAGAATGGGCTTTTCGGGATTTTCGGCAATATTGTATTCTTTCAAACCCGCTGAACGGTAGGTAACATACATATTGTCGTTGTGAATATCAAGGGCGGTGGCATAATCCCCCACGGGATCGGTGAATAACACACTAATGGGTGCGGTTTTCTCGGAAACATTCACAACTCGAATACCAGCATCACCGGCAGCGACATAAGCATACTTTCCATTGACATTTACTGCTTCAAAATTTCCTTTACTGCTGGCAGTTCCCTGATTTTGGAAATTAAACTTTAGCGGACTTCCAAAGGATCGCAGGCCATTTCGATCATCCGCGACGAAAACATAATCATCGACTACTTCAATTTGGTTGGCATCATCCGGGAATGAATTTTGCCCCAAGATCGGAATATCAGGCTCTTCCGAACGATCAGAAACATCCAGTACATAGAATCCATTTTTACCGCTGGCAACGTAAGCGATTGAACCCCTTAAGCTAACATCGTATGCTTCCTTTACCTGAGGTACGCTTTTGATGATTTTGAGATTTTGAAAATCTGATACATCTAGAATGAGCAAACCTTGATCTTTGGTCGCAATATAAACTCGCTTTGTATTACTATCAACCACATAATCATTGATGTCTACCGGAACATCGAATTTTCCCTCAAGATTGAAATCCTTGGGATTACTGACATCAAAAATGAATAATTGATTTTTGTGGTTCGAAACATAAGCCTGCTGACCGGCGATAACTATATGTTCCGTCCTACCATCCACAGCTTGTTGATTTAGCTGAGTTAATTTTTCGCCTTTTTTCTCGGTTTTATAAACGATCACCCCCTCATTGCGAGCAGCGACAAAAGCATTATCTCCCTTGACAGCTACATCCAGGGCCTGCCCGAGCGTACTTATGCTGGCGGTTTGGGTAAGCGTGTTCGTAGCTCTCAAGGATGCCAGCGATAGAATTTTCAAACCATCGGTGCCATCCGCTACATAAATGAGATCACCGGCAACATCCAAGGCTTTGGCCTGTCCGTAAGTATCGTATAAAGTAAGCTCTGTTGGTTGTTGGGGATCGGTTAGATCAACAATTGCCACACCAGTTTTACCCATCGCTAAAAAAGCAAAATCAGAGACAATTTGCATATCATAGATGAGATCTGGTGGCCGCGTACGGGTATAGTAAAAAACCAACGTAAAAACAACGAACAACATTGTTCGCCACTGGGATTTTTGCAGTAAAGACCTGATACCCGCCAACATGTACAGATTGTATCCCAAAACCCTAAAAATTTACAAAGGCTCTGCACCAATCCCCGCCCAAAGAGGATCGGTAGTACTTTCGTCCTGATAAAATTTGCTTGACACGCCTTTCCATATGGAATAGAATATCGAACACACGTTCTAATTATCCGAAAGATGAGACTTCACTCAAATCTCATGGCTTTCTCTCGGAAAATTTAGCAAAACAAACTGAAATTTTTATAGGAGGCAGGTATATAAAGACAAAAAGATGAGACCACATTCTCAATCTCCCCATCACATCGCGGGGATGAATATTAGGTTAATAAAAGATCGCCTCACAAGAAATGATCCGTCAATCAGTCAGAGTGAGACGATCAAGGCCACATTAGGCAGCCATGTGTCATTATACCCTTCACGGTCACAAATTGCGCTTTTTTAGCAGGCAGGAGGCGCAATTTATAACTGGGGGCATTATATACATGACTGCAACCCAACAGAAAAGGAACCCATCATGACCGAAATGCTTTTGAACTGGGTTGCAGATACGCTAACTCGTTCCGACATCATTGATTTGTACTTTATCATATCGGACCTGGTAGATATTCCGTTAACGCAAGCAGAATTATGCGAAACTGCATACTATGATTCCCTAGCAATGAGCACCATAGAAAGCTCCAGCAAATATGGGAACACCCCCATCGGTAAATTAGTACTCTGAAATCTCCCANNTCTTTTTAAACCCCGAAGATCAAATTTTTTGTATATAATAGCCAAAACCTATTGAAAAATCCATTAAAGAGAAAAGGAATTGTCATGACATCCACCGTTTACTTTGGTTCCCCCAGACAAGCTCATTTGAAAGCAGAAGAAACCCTGCCCGCCAAACTCGATTTAATCATTGAAAAACTCCAACTTAGAGAGCGCGTCAAAGATGAGTTGGTTGCTATCAAGCTGCATGTGGGCAACAACATCGGCTATTCGGTTATTCATCCGGTATTTGTGCGAAAAATTGTTCAAGCCGTTAAGGATGGAGGTGGCAAACCTTTTGTTTGTGATGTGGAGTGGGATACTGCCAGCGCCGCGGAACGCGGCTACACACCTGAAGTTTTGGGGTGTCCGGTGTTCCCCGTAGGAGGTCTAACCGGAAAGTATTACTATGCCCATGAGCGTACCTTCAAGAACATCCGGGAATGGAAAGTAGCCGGCATGATCCAAGATGCCACCTTCATGGTAAATTTTGCCCATGCCAAGGGGCACCCTAGTTGCGCCTACGGTGGAGCCTTCAAAAACATTGCCTTAGGCTGCGTTGTTGGACCCACCCGTTCAGCCATGCACGATTCTTGCCATTTTGACCCCTATTGGTTCCGTGACAAAACTAACCATGCGGATGATTTCAAGAAAATCCTGGCTGCTTGTCCGCACGGCGCTATCTCCGAGGATAAGGAAAGCCCTGGGGATTTACACCTTCACATCGAACCCTGTAATCAGTGCGGGCGCTGCCTGGAAGTTGCCCCACCCGAAAGTTGGAAAATCGATCCGGTCAACTTCCACGCCTTCCAAGAAGCCTGCGCCAATAGCGTAGATATGTCGCTCTCAACCTTCGAACCTGGCAAACACACCCATCTGGTTTTGGCTACGCAGATGACCCCGGTTTGTGACTGTTTTGGCTTTACCAGCATGCCCATCTTGCCCGATGCTGGCATCTTCGGTTCGGATGATATCGTCGCGCTGGATCAGGCTGTTCTCGATAAAATGGCCGAATCTCGCCTGATCGAGGAAAATGTTCCCACCAGTATGGAAATTCACACCCGCGAGGGTCACCCACTCCAATGGTTGCACGGGCCCTACAAGGACCCGTACAAAGTTGTGGAATATGGAGCCGCTTTGGGTCTTGGCAACCGCTCCTATGAACTCGTCGATGTTTACCCGGTAGAAGAGAAAACTTTCGGATCTATGGGATACATTCCCGCAGAATAATTGGGCGATAGAATACCTCGCTCAGACGAGGTCTACGCTACCTTGCTCATCGATTCTCTATCCTGCTAGCAAGAAAGCAGTTACAGCTCAGTTACTACCAAGAAAGACGTTATGACTCAGCCACTTTCTACGAGTTTGGATGAAACCCCAACAATGCCCACAGTTTTTGTTGGCCATGGCAGCCCAATGAATGCCATTGAAGACAACGAGTTTTCTCTTCGTTGGCAGGAACTTGGAAAATCATTACCTCGACCAAAAGCTATTCTCTGCATTTCTGCCCATTGGCAAACCTGGGGAACATTCGTAACAGATATGGAGAGACCGCGCACCATCCATGATTTTGGCGGTTTTCCGCAAACCCTTTATCAGGTTCAATACCCTGCCCCTGGTAGCCAATGGCTAACCGAGACCATTGAAAAAGTGAGTAACAAGACAATCAAACTGGATCAGAAATGGGGTTTGGATCACGGTTGTTGGAGTGTACTAAAACACATGTATCCCAAAGCGGATATTCCCGTGGTTCAACTCAGTTTGGATTATGCCAAGCAACCTCACGAACACTACGCCCTTGGACGGGAATTGTTCTCCTTGCGCCAGCAAAATGTGCTAATTTTGGGAAGTGGAAATCTTGTTCACAATCTCAATCGGGTAGTTCTAAAAGGGAATAGCTGGCATGACTTCAACAAGCCCTTCGGCCTGGATTGGGCGATTGAAGCCAACGAACTATTCAAGAAACTTATTGATGATGATCGCCACAAAGAGTTGATCAATTATCCAAAATTGGGAGCCGCTGTTGAGTTGGCAGTGCCAACGCCAGAACATTATCTGCCTGCATTGTATATTCTGGCGTTGAAAGAAGCTAGCGAACAAGTCGCTTACTTCAATGACAGCCCTGTGGCCGGTTCGTTGACGATGACTTCATTTGTTATCCAATAGTTTTCCACAAAAAACCGCTTGCGCTTTGGATCCCCACTCGTACCAATTCAGCACTTTTATTTCCAACTTTTCTATAATACCTACGGTTGAAAATTGCGTTTTTAAAGGCAGGAAGCGCAATTTTCAACCAAGTGCGGTCTATTTTCGGTGTAAAGCCAAAATTCATCCTTTTTTGAGATCCATGTTCGTTAGAAAGCCTGATGAGCCTCAATCCAATGTAATCTTAAAGAAAAAGACGCCATTTTCAGGCGTCTTTTTCAAAGTAGCGGGGCTAGGACTCGAACCTAGGACCTTCGGGTTATGAGCCCGACGAGCTGCCACTGCTCCACCCCGCGTCGTTTATCGAGCGAGCGGCATTATAGCATAGCGATAAACTGCGGTCAAGCCGCAAATCAGCGAATGTTGATTTACTCATCCCCCCATAATCAATATGCAGTATAATCACCACCGATCATTTACAAAGTACCGCATATTTTCAAGAACAGTATACACAATAGTGCGGTAGGAGGTTTCATGGAAATAACCTGGCACGGACTCTCTTGCTTCCGCCTCACCGAGCGCGGTTTAGCAACCGTAGTCACAGATCCCTATAATCACGAAGTTGTGGGCTTCAGCCCCCTTAAATTGCGCGGCGATATTGTCACCATCAGCCACGATGCGCCCGGCCACAACTTCGAATCAGCGATCAAACCCAAACAGCGAATCATCGATGGCCCTGGTGAATATGAAATTGGCAGTGTCTTCATTACTGCCGTACAAACCAATGGTGGCAAACACACAAAAGATGACCCCCGCAACACCTTATGTGTCTTCGATTACAATGGCGTCAGCATCGCTCATCTAGGCGATTTACGCATCGTTCCCAGTCAAGCACAAATCGAGGCTTTGGGAGATGTGAATGTCGCCCTGGTTCCCGTTGGTGATGGCGGGGGCCTAAATGCCGCCAAAGCAGCCGAAGTTGTCAGCATGATCGAGCCGGGAATCGTCATCCCCATGCACTTCCAACTCCCCGAATGCAAACTTGAGTTAGATCCGCTCTCGAAATTTCTAAAAGAAATGGGTTTAGGCGAGATTGAAGCGATACCGTCCCTCAAAATCACATCTTCATCCATACCCGAAGAAACCCGCGTCATCGTGTTAGACTACAAATCCTGATAAAGGAGTGCAACCGTGTCGTTTAAATTGCTACTATCCTGGGATATACTGCCTGGACGAGAACAGGAATACTTCGAGTTTGTCGTGCGCGAATTCATCCCAGGTATTCAAGCCCTTGGACTTGAACCCAGTGATGCCTGGCTGACAATTTACGGCGAACACCCCCAAATTCTCACCGGTGTTCAGGTGAAAAACTTGAATTCATTGAATACCATCATGACCTCCCAAGAATGGGATCAGATGGTCACGAAATTGCTCGACTACGTTGATAACCTGAAAATCAAAACGGTCAAAGCCAAACCTGGCTTTCAGATGTAACTTAACGAATAGCGAAGACTGAAGATTGAAGGCGATTTCTGCCTCCAATCTTCAGTCTTTTTTCTTATGCAGATCCCCTTTAGCACCCAAATCCTTAATTGGTATCGGCAAAATGCCCGCCAACTCCCCTGGCGCGGACATCCCGACCCTTACGCCATCTGGATTTCAGAGATCATGCTCCAGCAGACCCGCGTCGAAACCGTGATCCCCTACTTCCAGAGATGGCTGGCGCGCTTTCCTTCGATCTTTGAGTTGGCTGCTGCACCCCAACAGGAGGTACTCAACCTCTGGGAGGGGCTCGGTTACTACGCCCGCGCTCGTAATTTGCACCGGGCTGCCCAAATCATCGTCACAGAGCACCAGGGAAAGTTACCCCAAACTGCTGCCGAGTTACAAAAGCTTCCCGGCATTGGGCGCTACACCGCGGGTGCCATTGCCTCCATCGCTTTCGGGGCCGATGAAGCCGCCCTGGATGGCAACATCCGCCGCGTGCTAGCACGCGTTTTTGATGTTACCCAACCGGCCCGCTCCACAGAGGGTGAACATCTCCTCTGGCAATTAGCGGAAGAAAACCTGCCCGCAGGTGCAGCCGGGGAATATAACCAGGCCTTAATGGATTTAGGCGCGACCATCTGCATGCCCTCCTCACCGGATTGTGCCCAATGCCCGGTAGCCTCTCATTGTCAGGCACGCACCCTCGGGGTGCAGGAAGAACGCCCGGTATCCCAACCTAAAGCATCTATTCCACATTACACCGTGGCTGCCGCAATCATCCGCCAAAATGGCACGGTTTTTATCGCCCAGCGCCCTCAAAAGGGTCTACTGGGCGGCTTATGGGAGTTTCCCGGCGGCAAAACCGAACCCGGCGAAAGCCTGCCAACTTGCCTGCAACGCGAAATCTGCGAAGAACTCAATGCTGAGATTCGAGTTGGCGCGCCATTTGGCATTTATGAACACGCTTTCACCCATTTTAGAGTAACCCTGCACGCTTTTGAGTGCCAGTTAAATGAGGGCAATACCTTGACCGCCCATGAACATGAGGCGATCTGCTGGGTAAAACTGGCTGAACTTGATGATTATCCCATGGGTAAAATCGACCGTCAGATCGCGCAAAGACTTCAAAAAGAGCAAGTATGAGCGAAAACCCTGAAAACAACCCCATTATTGTTGATGCCCACCAGGATTTAGCCTGGAACATGTTGACCTTTGAACGTGATTACACCCGTTCAGCCGCAGATACCCGTCATTTTGAACGCTTTTCCTTCGCACCCGTTCAAAATGGGGAGACTCTTTTAGGTTGGCCCGATTACCAGCGTGGCCGGGTAGCCATCGTTTTCTCCACGCTATTTGCCGCTCCGGCACGCCTCAGTCTAGGCGAGTGGGACACGCAGTGTTACCACAATGCAGAAGAAGCCCATCAACGCTACCGCGCACAATTGGATGCCTATCACCGTCTGGTGGATACTCATCCCGAAAAATTTCGCCTGCTGCAAACCCGCCGTGATTTGGACGAACACCTGACCCAATGGCAGACACCTCCGGGTGATACCGCCCCCCCAGTGGGATTCGTAATCCTGATGGAATGCGCCGAAGGCGTGCGCTCGGTAGATGAATTGGAGATGTGGTGGGCGCGTGGCGTGCGCTTTATCGGCCCGGCCTGGGCTGGCACCCGTTTTTGTGGTGGCACCCGTGAACCCGGCCCGCTCACGCCTGAAGGTTTTCAACTCCTCGAAGGTATGGCTTCCTATGGCTTTGCCCTCGATCTCAGCCACATGGATGAAAAAGCCGTCTGGCAGGCCCTGGATCGTTATCCCGGCACGATCATTGCCTCCCACGCCAATGCCAGTGCGCTGCTCAAAGGGCTTGACAGCAACCGCTTCCTTTCGGATCAGGTCATCGAAGGTTTGCTTGAACGTCAGGGCATAATTGGCGTGGTGCCCTTCAATCGCTTTCTGCTGCCCGGCTGGACAGCCAAAGATGGGCGGCATCTGGTCACTTTGGAGCATGTGGTCGCGCAGATCGATCATATTTGCCAGCTTGCCGGAGATGCCCTGCATGTGGGCCTCGGCAGCGATTTTGACGGCGGCTTTGGGATACAATCAGTTCCCGAGGAGATCGATACGATTGCTGACCTACAAAAGTTAGTTCCGTTGCTGGCCCAAAAAGGGTATACTGAAACCGATATTGCAGCCATTCTGGGCCAAAACTGGCTCCGAGTCCTCCAAAATATATTGCCGGAAAGTGTGTGAACATGAAAGAAACCAATGGCAAAAATGGAAATGGTTTTATCAAAATGCGCTTTGGGCTGATTTTGACCGGCCTAGGTTTTTTCATTTTCACCCTCGGAGCAGCGCCTGAATTTTATGGTTTGGATCGCAGCCCGGTCGTTGGGTTTGTGCAAATAACGGTATTTCTGCTGGGGCTAGGGATCATCTGCATTGGCGGCAATCTGAGCATGTCGGCCTTATGGGCCGAGCGTGAGCGCTCTTTGGCGGCAGATATCGGTCTGCGATTGGTGGCTACAGGTTATGTAATCTCCGTTATCACAGGCATGGCAGATGTTTTCGGGGTGGGCAATCAGCCCTGGCCCGAGATTCCATCCTTTGGTTTCTGGCAATCCACCGGGGTGATCATCGGTCAAATCATTATTGCGATTGGCTTCCTGTTGATGATCCCACCTCACTCGATCAACCAGGAAGAACTCACCTAAATTATGCAAACAGATCCTCTCGCGGTTTCCGCACCCGCTAACAACACCCACTGGCCGTCTGTCTGGCAATTTGGGTTGAGTCTGTTCGGGATTCTGGCCTTGTGGGGGATAGCAGCGGCAATGTTGCTATCATTTGTAAATTCAGCGCTGAACGGCGATTCGCTGGGGGCGCTGACGGTTTTGCTCAACTCGACAGGGATTGCTTTCGCCGGCTTGTTGTTGATTCCGTCAACCGGGTACGCACTCTTTCGCCTGATGGGAAAGCCAGCTACTTTTAAAATCCGGCGACGCTATTTGCAGTGGGGCATTCTGGCATTGCCCCCAGTGCTCATCTTGGGATACCTGGCAACCCTATCGGTTGCTACATCGTATCTTTTTTTGCCAGTTTTGCACATCTTGGCCACCGTATTATCGGTGGGTTGGCTGCTGAGTTTAGGGCTGAGAGGCCTATCCGCAGGTTCGCCACAACTCTCTTGGGGAATCTTCAATAGCGGATTGGTTGGCACACCGCTCTTGAGTCTGGTCACCGAATTGGCTGCTTTGCTCGTGTTGGGTGTTTTGGGCGTGATTTATCTCTCTCAGGATCCAGCCCTGATCGAATCACTCTACGAACTCTCCCAAACTTTGCCAGCAAATGCACCGGAGCGGGCTTTGGAGTTACTCCAACCCTATTTAGGCCCCGGAACTTTGTATATTGCCCTGTTCTTTGGCGCGCTGCTGGTTCCTATTTTGGAAGAAATGTTCAAACCAATCGGCGTCTGGCTGTTGGTAGGGCGACATCCCAGTCCCTCGCAGGGCTTTGCAGCCGGTTTGCTGAGCGGGGCCGGTTACGCCCTCTTCGAAAATTTTCTTTTAGGGGCCAGCGCCGGTCAAGATTGGGCTATGGTAGTGGTAGCCCGCATGGGCACCAGCCTGATTCACATCACCACCACTGGCCTGATGGGTTGGGCTTTGGCGCTAGCCTGGAGCGAAAAGCGCTACCTGCGGCTGGTTTTTATCTATTTCGTTGCCATCGCTATCCACGGCGCTTGGAATGGCACCGTGATTCTGACAGCTGTTTCGGGATTATTTGCGGATGCTGTTGCCATCCCCGATTTTTTGGTTGTGTTGGGGAACGCCGCCCCGGCAATTTTCGCCCTGGTGATTTTGGGGTGCTTGCTGCTCCTCTTTGGTTTTAACGCCGCCCTCAGGCGCACACAGCCCTCCCCCGTTGGCGATGTTATAATACCGCCTGCGTCGCCAAGCCCAGCGGCAGAAATTCTCTCTGAAAAGGATCCAATTTAACATGGAAATTATTCGAAACCTGATTGATTTATTTTTACACCTGGATGTATACCTAGCAGATATCATCTCGCAATATGGCACCTGGACCTATGCCCTGCTCTTCCTGGTGATTTTCATGGAAACCGGTTTTGTGGTGACACCCTTCTTGCCGGGTGATTCCCTGATTTTTGCAGCGGGCAGTTTTGCCGCCTTGGGCGTGCTGAAACCCTGGGTGCTGGCCCTGCTCTTGTGTACCGCCGCCATCCTGGGCGATACCCTCAATTATTGGATTGGGCACTTTATCGGCCCCAAAGCCTTTAGCGGCAATGTGCGTTTCCTCAAAAAAGAATATCTCGACCGCACGCGTGCTTTCTTCGAGAAACACGGCGGCAAAACCATCATCCTGGCGCGTTTTGTGCCCATCGTGCGCACTTTCGCCCCCTTCGTGGCCGGTGTGGGTGCCATGACTTACGGCAAATTCATCGCCTACAACGTGATTGGCGGCATTCTCTGGGTGAATTTGTTCCTGTGGCTGGGCTATTTCTTTGGCAATCTTGAGATTGTCAAAAACAACTTCGAAATCGTCATCCTGGCGATCATCTTCATCTCGGTTTTGCCGATGGTTTTTGAATTTATCAAATCCAAGCTGGAATCTCGCAAAGAAAAAGCGCCAGCCGAAGCTTAAAATTTCT